>ONJN01000196.1 GCA_900318155.1 uncultured Eubacteriales bacterium | reverse complement strand
TGATAACGACAACAGATACAAGGCACTGTATACGCTTGCGAGAAACAGCATAACCTATGTGGCAATGGAAAGATGTGATATCAATCCCGAATCATGGCTTTCCCCTGAGGATTTTATGGGTGTATTTGATTTCAATACGTCCGATGTCATAAACTTCCTGGGAAGCTGCGTAAGCGAATGCAGTGAAAATGTTCTGAGACTGGTCGAAAGAGCAGAAAAACAATACGAGAGGAGTCATAGCAATGATTTACAAAGAGAAGGACGGACTGATGTATCCCGAACTGAACCTGAGAAGTCAGGAGAAACTGAATCAAGGGAAGTTCGCACAGATGAGGAAGAGGTTCCTGAAAACAAAGAAGAAATGGCTGTGGAACAGCTTGATTCTGAAGGAACAGCTGAACTCGCATCTGAACGAGATTCAGCAGAAGGCAGAGCAGATGCTGAAATCGGGAGTCCCGGAGACGGAGATTATACAGAAGATAATCAACAACTGAATTTGTTCGGGCAGCCTTTCGGGGATGCCTACGATGAAGAAGCCGAGAGCAAGTTGCATAAACTGCTTTCGGCTTCTCCTGTTATAAACGACAAGAGCGTTAATTCAGTTCTCAGATTCTGCGATAACACGGAAAACGCAAGACTTATGATTGCAGCTGAATTCTCAAAGGATAAACCGCTTGATAAAAAGATAGATTATCTCAAAGAAATTTATCACGGCGGTTACGGATTAAAGACAGATGACGGCACAATGTCGGCGTTCTTTGATGACGAGGGAATGCATATAAACGGCGGAGCAAAAGCACTTGCTCCCGGCTCAAAGCTTTTAACCTGGGAATGGGTTGCAGACAGAGTAACCGATCTTCTTGAAAAGGGAGAGTTTACGACAGATGTTGAACTGAGAGACGCTCCGTTTCTTGAAAGAAAACAGATTGCCGAATCTGTCTGGTATTTTGAGAGAGATTTGACCGAAGAAGGCAGTAAATTCTTCACCTGTTTCTCTATGCTCAACGAGCATAAAGGTTTCCCCGATGAGGTTGTTGATTTATCTGAAGCTCTGCAGGATGAAAAATATGTCAAAACGCTTGTTAATGAAATGAAAGCGTTTTCCGATGCGTATGCAAAAGATAAGGATCTGCTGAGATTCAACTTTCATAAAGTGGATATTTTGACAGAGAGAATATCCGATTTGCTTATTCCGAGAAAAGAGAGGGTTTCCAGCCTTGAAGATAGAGATATGGATATGCACGGCACATTTATTACTGAGGAAGAGATTGATCAGACTCTCTGCGGCGGAAGCGGTGTAAGTCAGGGAAAGCTGAGAATTGCGGAATTCTTTGAGAATAATAAAGAGAATAAAGCGAGAGCAGATTTTCTAAAGAACGAATACGGAACCGGCGGCAGAAGCCACGCCGTTTCCGGAGCAAATCACAGCGGCGAGAGCCATGATGCCAAAGGTATTATTCTCACAAAAGGCAAAGCATCGTCGGTTAGATTGTCATGGAACGATGTTTCAAAGAAGATAGATGCTCTTATAAAATCAGGCAGATATCTGAATGAAAAAGAAAAAGCGGAATTAGAGCAGATGAAATCAGCTCCCAAAATATCTGCTGATAAGAAAGAAATGATAATGGATGCTATGAGAGCCGCCGGTTATGAATATAACGAGATAGACAGTTATGACGACTATCTTGTATTCAACGGTGATGGAGCAATGGCAACATTCAAAAGTTGGAATGAGGCTGAAGACTGGCTTGAGGGCGTAGTATTCGATGATAATGAAATATCGGTTAAAGTGGAAAGGATAATGCATCCCGAAAGATTCTATGTTATGGAAGAATCTGTAAAAGACTGGTATTGCGAAAAGTATCCCGGTGATGAATTGGGAGAAAGAATCAACGCTGATTTAAAATTCAATGAAATTGTTACCGTGCTTCAAAACGGAGATAACCTCTATGAAGCAGTCGGAGTCGGAGATTCTGTTGTCAGAGAACGAGTATTCACCGAACTTTCCGACAGGAAGTCGGTGAGTTATGACGAGATATATAACATGTGGCTCGGAAATGATAAACCTAAAGATTTGAAGGTTGAAAATCTGCCGAAGAATCCTTTAAACCGATATAACGCGGTTAAAGAGCATTATCCCGAACATATCTGTTTTATCCAAGTCGGCGAGTTTTACGAAGCCTTCGGTGAAGATGCAAAGAAAGTAGCTGATGCTCTTGATCTTGTTCTTACCGGCAGATTAATGGAAGGAACTGAAACGAGAATACCAATGTGCGGTTTTCCGCTTCATAACCAGGATTTGTATTTTCAAAAACTTGCCGATAAAGGTCTTGTTCCTCTTGCGGTTGCAAGAAACATGGCTGAAAAAGTAGAAATATATGATACTGCCAAAAACTGGGATAAAAAAGATAGAATTCCTGAGGATGCTGTAGCAAGAGCGAAGCCTTCAATGTTGGCAAAACTCGAAGAAAACAAGAAAAAGATAGACACAAAAGTCAAAACATCTTCCTTTAAAGATAAATGTATTTAAAATGAATACATTTATTAACCTTGCTAATTGTGGCGATTCGTGGCATAATAACCAATGTAGCACGATTCTGTGTGAGGCCATACTTAGCCAGGAAAGGAGAATTATATTTGAAAGGCCGCCTCATAGAAAGATACGGCAAATACTACGCAGTATTCAATATTAAGACTTTAG
>ONJN01000195.1 GCA_900318155.1 uncultured Eubacteriales bacterium | reverse complement strand
CGCGGGGGACGCTTTGACCCGGAAAAAGCCAGGGCACTCCAAATCCCGGTCCGCTGCTGGTCTCTTCTCCAGAAAGGCGAAACCGTCACAATTGACGACAAAGTCATCCATCCGGAAGCGGTCGTCGGCCCGCCGCGAAAAGGCATCCACGTAGTCTACTCGACCGACACGCGCCCCGTTCCGGAAATCACGGAAGCCGGAAAGAACTCCGACCTGATGGTTCTGGAAGGAATATACCCGGGCAGTGAAAAACTGGACAAAGCCAAAGAATGGGGTCACATGACCTTTGAAGAGGCCGCCCGCCTCGCATTCAACGCGCACACAAAAGAACTCTGGCTGACGCACTTCAGCCAGTCGGTTGAGCGGCCGGAAGATTTTCTGGAAAACGCTGCTGCTGTTTTCAGAAACACAAAGATCGGAAAAGACGGAATGAAAAAACACTTTGTTTTTGAGGACTGACCGGTGAACGGACTGACCGGCGAACGGACCGTCGGACAAATGAACCGATCAGTGAACGAACCGTCAGCCGTATGAACCGATGAGTGAACGGACTGTCCGGTTTCGGATCGGCGTGTACGACTTCCTGCTGAACATTTTGCCGGCAGGTTAAATCCGATTCTGCATCGCTCCGGTTTCAGTTATTTTACTTGCAAAATAAGGCGTTTATTTGTAGAATGAAATGATACAGAGTTTTACCTTACAGTATTATTTGAAAGGCAGTGTGACTACTAATGATAAAAAAATCGGCAGAAGATTATCTGGAGGCAATGCTGGTTCTGAATAAGGAACATGGCTACATCCGGTCGGTCGATATCGCCAACCACCTGGGTGTGACCAAACCAAGCGTTTCCTATGCAACCAAACATCTGCGCCAGGACGGCTATATCCGGATGGCACCGGACGGACTGATCAGTCTTACGGAATCGGGTCTCAAAATTGCGCTGCAGGTTTACGAACGCCATGAAACGCTTGCTGAACTTTTTATCGGACTGGGTGTCGAACCGGAAACCGCACGCAGAGACGCCTGTCTGATTGAACATGATGTCAGTGAAGAGACTTTCAACGCCCTTCGTCAACATGCAGAGAAATACATTCTTAAACAAGGCTAAAGAATAAAAGCTGAAATCAGATGAATCGGAAATGAACCAAAAAGAGAATTACGTGGCTGACAAAGAAGTGCCGGCCACGTTTTTTATTGCATTGATGTTAAACTGTTCTGCTGCCGCGTCCATAGCGCTGTACGCTGCAAAAGCCGCCGGTTTCCGGATCAGCTGATTGCTTCTACGCTGTAATCTTTATCTTCGACCGCTTTTTTCAGCACTTTGTCTTCGACATCATCTTTCAGCGTGACAACGGCGGTTCCTTCTGTATGACTTACCTCCGCGCCTTCAACGCCGTCCAGTGCTTCCAGCGCCTTTTTAACGGCCGCTTCACAGTGCGTGCACATCATCCCATCAATTTTCATCGTTTTCTTCATTTTATATTCCTCCTTTTTCGCTTCGGTTTTCTGACTTTTCTCTTCCCGGATACAGAGTTTGCCGCTTCCAGTTCCTTCTGTAACATCCGTTATCTGGTTTTCTTTCGCGAACGCCGCCGCTGCCGGCACTGCGGACTCATCTCTCCGGCGATCCTTTCCGTGCAGATTAAACCGATTCAGCCGAAGCGCGTTCATCACAACACAGAAGCTGGAGAGGCTCATCGCCGCCGCCCCGAACATAGGATTCAGTTCCCAGCCGAGCCAGTGGACATATACGCCGGCCGCGAGCGGAATGCCGATGATATTGTAAATAAACGCCCAGAACAGATTCTGACGGATATTCCGCAGCGTCGCCCGGCTGAGCCGTACCGCAGCCGCCGCATCAGTCAGGCGGCTGTTCATCAGCACCACGTCCGCTGAATCGACCGCGACATCCGTCCCCGCTCCGATCGCAATGCCCGTATCCGCCCGCGCAAGTGCCGGAGCGTCATTGATCCCGTCGCCGACCATCACGACTTTCTTTTGTCCGTTCTCCTGAAGCTCCCGGATCACACGTTCTTTGCCGTCCGGCAGGACTTCCGCGATCACATCGTCGACGCCGGCCTGCGCGCCGATCGCCTTTGCGGTGACCGCATTGTCTCCGGTCAGCATAACGACCCGGCTGCCCAGAGCCTGCAGCGCGGAGACCGCCTGCGCGCTGTCACTTTTGACCGTGTCCGCGACAGCGATCATACCGACAAAACGATGATCTTCCGCAAAAAACAGGCAGGTTTTACCCTGTGCAGCCAGCGCGTCCGCCCTTGCCCGAAGTTCCGCGGGAACTGCGTGCCGATTATTGTCTGCCATATCCGGTTCTCGTTCATCGCCCGGCCTGACCGGACGCTCCGCTTTTACAGTGTCCGTGTCCAGCGTATCGCCGTTTCGCCCGGTAATTTCCGTAATAAAGCGCAGATTTCCGCCGGAAACATTTTTGCCTCCGATCGTTCCGGCCAGCCCGTTGCCGGGCGCCGCCCTGAAATCATCGACCTCTTCAGCCTTTACGCCGCGCGCCTCCGCCGCGTTTACAACCGCCGCCGCCAGCGGATGTTCACTCTTTTTCTCCAGCGAATACGCCAGCATCCACAGATGATCATCTGAAACGCCTTCCGCCGGAAGCACATCCGTCACAATCGGTTCACCGTTTGTCAGCGTTCCTGTCTTATCAAGCGCCACAACCTCCGCGCGGCCGGTTTCTTCAAGCGAAGCCGCGGTCTTGAACAAAATCCCGTTCCGGGCGCCAACCCCGCTGCCTACCATGATCGCCACCGGCGTCGCCAGCCCCAGTGCGCACGGACAACTGATCACAAGAACCGAAATCGCTCTTGCCAGCGCATACCCCGCAGTCTGCCCGACCAGCATCCACACGATCAGCGTAACCAGCGCCACTCCAATCACGGCCGGTACAAAGACCGCCGCTGCCCGGTCCGCCGCCCTCGCGGCCGGCGCCTTGGTTGCCGCCGCGTCACTTACCATTCTGATAATCTGCGACAACGTCGTATCTTCCCCGACCCGTGTCGCCCGCGCTTTGACAAAGCCCGACTGGTTCAGTGTCGCCGCCGTAACCCGGTCACCCCGCGCTTTGTCCACCGGAATGCTCTCACCCGTCAGAGCCGATTCATTCACCGCGGTACTTCCTTCCACGATGACCCCGTCCACCGGAATCCGTTCACCCGGCCGGACAATGAAAATATCGTCCTTCTGCAGCTGATCAACCGGCACAGTCTGCTCTTCCCCATCAACCAGGATCACAGCCGTCTCCGGCGCCAGCTTCATCAGCCCCTTCAGCGCGTCCGTCGTCCGGCCTTTGGAAATCGATTCCAGCATTTTCCCGATCGTAATCAGCGTGACGATCATCGCCGCCGACTCAAAATAGAACCCGTGCATCGAAGCCAGCACTGCCTGCGAATCCCCGGCCGCCTGCTCTCCGGTCATCCGGAAAAGCACAAAAGTACTCCATCCGAACGATGCCGCCGCCCCGAGCGCGACCAGCGTATCCATATTCGGCGCCAGATGAATCAGCCCCTGAAAGCCGCTGACAAAGAACTTCTGATTAATCACCAGAATAATTCCCGACAAAAGCAGCTGCAACAGACCCATCGCTACATGATTCCCGCGGAAAAACACCGGCAAAGGCCAGTTCCACATCATATGCCCCATCGAAAAATACATCAGCACGGCAAGCAACGCAACTGACGCAATCAGCCGCTTCTTAAGGACCGGCGTTTCTTTGTCCGACAAAGCCTCTTCTTCCTCTGCGTACATTCCGCTCTGCCGGGTTGCCCCGCCGGATACAGAAGCCTTCTTCAGCGACGCACCGTAACCCGCGTTTTCAACCGCCTTAATAATTACATCCGGATCAGCCGACCCGCTGACGCCCATTGAATTTGTCAAAAGACTCACCGCGCAGGACTCTACTCCGGGCACCTTGTTTACCGCTTTTTCCACGCGTGCCTGACAGGCCGCGCAGCTCATTCCTGTCACATTAAACTGTTCCATCTCAGCTCCGGCCCCCTTTGTCATTTCATCAGTTTCTTCAGTGTTCTGATCAGTTCATCAACCGTTTCTTCGTTTCCGTTTTTAATGTCGTCAGTGACACAGGTCCGTATATGATTCTCCAGCAGTACGCGGCTGAAGCTGTTCAGCGCGGCGTTCGCGGCCGAGCACTGGATCAGGATGTCCGGGCAGTACGTATCTTTCTCCACCATACGGCGGATCCCGCGTATTTGCCCTTCGATCCGGCCGAGCCGGTTCATCAGATCTCTGTACTCCTTCTCCGAACGAATCTTTTTTCGCTGGCAGCAGTCATGCCCGCTGCCGCATTCGATTTTATTCTTATTATTCTCGTTCATGTATTCCTCTCCTGTACTGCGTTGGCCGTATCAGTGTCAGATCTGCTGCTGCCGATATGGCAATCACAGCGGATTTCCGGACAAAGCGCATCTTTTCTGTTTTTTCGCTTTCCCTGCATCATGTCCCCTCTAACCAATTATATACCCTTAGGGGGTATCTGTCAAATATAACCGTCGCGCCGGATATTACCGATTGTGTCAGCCGGTCAGTAATGATATACTGATAGCAGGAAAAAAATCGCTACCTGAGTCGATTTTTTATATCCGGACATATTGATTGCGATGAAATGTGTCCGTAAAACTCAAAATACAAGGAGGCACAGAATGAAAACTTGCCCTGTTTGCGGTATGCAGTCAGAAAACGAAGGAAGATTCTGCTGGAGCTGCGGATATGATTTTTCAAAGCAGAGCGGCGGACAAAGCCGATCTCCGAACGATGGTGCATTTCCGGGAAACATACAGTCCGGCAGCGGAAATAACAACAATTATCAATATAATAATTATCAGTATAACGATCCGTTTACAAAAGCCGGACCGGACAGAAACGGCGTGAAGAACGATAATGCCTACGGAAGCAGTTCGTACGGAAGCAATGTGTACGGACAGGCGGACTCCGCCACGTATCAGAATGCCGAAAGCCGCACAGAACCGAACAGCGCTCAGGATCCATACAACAGCTATTACGGGGATGAGCCCGACTATTATATGACCGATCCGATCATGATCAGCCCCCGGAATATCGTACTTTGTATCGTTTTCACTATCATTACCTGCGGGATCTACGGGATCTACTGGATGATCAAACTGAATGATGAAATCAACATACTGGCCGATGAACCTCACGCGACGACCGGCGTCATGGTATTCCTTTTCACACTGATTACCTGCGGAATATACGGCTTGTACTGGTATTATAGAATGGGTGAACGAGTTGACCGGATCCAGGGTCAGAACAGCAGTACCGCCATACTGTATCTGGTTCTTGGAATTTTTTGCCTGGGAATCATCGATTACATACTGATGCAGGATGTTATAAACAAAGAAGTCAGTATTATGCAGATGTAAGACGGGCGGCGCCGCACAGCGGACAATGGACGTTTCCGGCTCCAGCCGGGCGCGATATAGTTGCCGGCCGACTGAAAATCCTGGCGGCAGGCGCACTAAGATGGAATCAAACAAAATGAAAAATGATGTTAAAAAAAAAGGACTCGCGGTATTAGGCGCCGGAGTCCTTTATCTTATCTGGATCAAAGCCACGGGATGGATGATCCCGTGCATATTCCGCCGTGTGACCGGTCTGAAATGCCCGGGCTGCGGCGTCACGCACATGCTTCTGGAGTTGCTGCGCCTTGATTTTACGGGCGCGCGGACGCAGAATGCCTTCCTATTTTATACGCTGCCGCTGCTGGCCGCAGAAATCATCTACGCGCTGGTCATGGCCTCAAAAAGAAAACAACTCCCCCGCTGGAATGAAGTGCTGCTGCTCATCTACTGCGCCGCGCTGATTGTGTTCGGGATTTTACGGAATATTCTCTGACCGGTCCTTTGCTGCTCTCGTATTTCCTCTTTCCGTTTATTTGACCTTCCCGGTCGTCGTCACCCCGGACCATGCGCCATAGTATTTGGTGCCGCTGACGGACTTGTAAGCGCGGACTTTGAACTGATACTGTTTGCCTGTTTTCAGTTTTTTGATCGTCCTGGTCTTGTCCCTGGTCGTTGTGGTCTTCCACTTGCTCGTGCCCTTTATGCGGTACTGGATCTGATAGACGGTCCCGCCGGTCGCGGCGACTTTGGCGGACATGGTCAATTTCACCAGTTTTTTCCCGGGCACAGCCCTGGAAATGCCTGCCTTTTTCGGAAGGATCTTGAAGGTCGCCGTCCTGCTGCCTTTGTAGTTGCCTTTCAGGGTGACCCTGGCGGAGGCTTTGCCCGCCTTCTTGTTGTTTGAATACCCAACAGTGTAATCGGTACCGCTCTTTAAGGTCACGGTTCCGTCCCTGACGGTCACCGCCGGTTTCAGCGCCTTGCCGGTGTAGACCTTGTTGCTGGTTTTCACGGTCGGGGTAACTGTTTTCGGATTGATCGTGAACGTCCCGTTCTTATAGGACACTGCATAGTTCCCCTGCGCTGTTTCACCGGTCGGTATGATGGCATAGGTCCCCGCGTTATTACCCTTTTCTCTGGCCACTTTATATGTGACAGTGTCCGTTCCCAAAAGGCCGCTGACCGTTGCTGTATATTCAGCCGGATCATTTTTTCCGTACGTTCTGGACGCATTATTTGCCTTCACTGTGACGGTCTTTGGATCGATCGTATATGAAGCCGTAGTAGTGCCGGGATAAAACTCGTTGCCGGTAATGGTCACTGTGTAGGTCCCGGCATTCGTGGAAGATGCGTTCGACCATTCGGCGGTGTAGTCTGCTCCTTCTGTCAGATCCATGCCGCCGATCGTTACGATGGTCGGCTTTTGCACGGTGCCGTTATAGGTGAACGTCTCCGCAGACAGAACGACATTCGCATCCTGGATGCTGTTCGGGTCACCGATCGTATAGGCCAGGACCTTCGTGCCCTCATACTTGTCACCTTGCATCGTTACATTGACTTTATAGATGCCCTGGTCTTTGGGATCAGTCACCTGAGTCCCGGCACTGTTCCTGATCGTCACGGTGTAATTATCTCCCGCAATGGTCTCGCCTTTGCCATCCTTCACGATGACTGTTGGTTTCTTTACTGTTCCGTCATAAGCAAAAGATGTTTCAGACAATGAAATCACAGGTCTGCTGATGACAGTCCCTCCGTAACTCCAGCCATCCTCATTGCAAATGTATCTGTCGATATAGCCGTCATGATCCGGCGTTGCTTTTCTCGTGTCCTGATCCGTGATACAATGGGTCGCACGATACATTTCTGATTGCCAATTCGTTCCTTTGGTGATGTTTTCCCAATCCGTTTCATTTCCGATATAGTGGAAAACTCCTATACTGGTATCCCTGAATGCATAATCCCCGATGCTCGTCACGCCCGCTGGAATCGCGATATCCACAAGGGCATAACACTTCTGGAATGCCGATGCTCCGATGCTCGTCACGCCCGCTGGGATCGTGATGCCCGTAAGACCGGAACACCCTTGGAATGCCGATGCCCCGAT
>ONJN01000191.1 GCA_900318155.1 uncultured Eubacteriales bacterium | reverse complement strand
TCGGCAAAGGAAACTGCGTTTGCAGGTTCGTTTTCCTTGATATCCGGGTAATAATCTTCGGCGAGATTGCTGGTGGCTTTGATTTTTTCATTGACCATATCCAGTTGCGCCGGGTTATTTTCGGATTTCGGGATTCCGGCAGAAAATGTGACGGTAACGGACTTTGCTGCGGCAGCGTGCGACACGTTGTGGGATGCTTCCAGTCCCAGGAACGCGAAGACGGCCGCAAGAGAAAGCAGCGTGGATAGAACACGCACTTTGATCGTGTTTGATCTCATTTCATTATACCTCTCTTTCATATAGATTATTAGCTTTTAATAAACGATGTTTTTCAAATAAAGTATATCATTAAAAAGGGTCTGAATCAGTAGTTTCATTCTAAATAATTTAAGAATCTGAATTACTGATACGAAAAAACGCCTCTGAGCCGATAATGGTTCAGAGGCGTTGGTGTTTAGGGGTTTATTGTTCTATGATCTTCTTCAGATGGTTTAATCCAAAACCTGTCCGTCCCGACTGATCGTTACGATCTGCCATGGAATGAATTTACCGCTTGCCTTGAGCGCGTTCTCTGAAGCCCTCTGCAGTCCGCCGCAACAAGGCACTTCCATCCGTATGATGGTTACGCTCCGGATATTGTTGTCCCTGATGATTGCAGTAAGCTTTTCGGTATAGTCAACAGCGTCCAGCTTCGGGCAGCCGATGACTGTGATCTTACCATTCATGAATTCTTCGTGCATATTGGCATAGGCATATGCAGTACAGTCAGCTGCGATCAGCAGCTTCGCACCGTCAAAGAACGAAGCCTGCGTCGGTACCAGTTTGATCTGGCAGGGCCACTGGTTTAGACGGGAGACAGGGCGGAATCCGGCATCGGGAATTTCTGTCTGAGCCATTTCCGTTTCCCGCGCGAACTGCATCGTTTTTGAGCCGGGGCAGCCGCCGGAAGAATGCTCTTCGTCTGCTGCTGCCAGCTGAGCCGCCTTCACTGCTGCCTCATCATAAGCCGGAGCCTCACGTTCCTCAAAAGAGATTGCTCCGGTGGGGCATCCCGGCAGACAGTCACCGAGACCGTCACAGAAATTTTCTCTTACCAACCTGGCTTTTCCATCTATGATATCGATGGCACCTTCATGACAGGCGCTGGCGCACAGCCCGCAGCCGTTGCATTTTTCTTCATCGATTTTAATGATTTTCCGGATCATATTTTTGCTTCTCCTTAGCTTCTCTTGATTTTGTGTTTTAATTATAGGATAATAAATCAAACAATTCGGTTGTATTTACAACAGAAAGGGACTTTTATGAAAAAATTTATTCCAGTATTGAAAAGGACAAAACTGTTTTCCGGTGTTGGTGATGACGATATCGGTATCATGCTTTCCTGTCTCGGAGCAAGGCTTCTTACATATAAAAAGGGGGAATATGTACTGCGTCAGGGGGAACATCTCAGTGATATCCTTGTTCTTGCGGAGGGTCGTCTGCATATTCAGAGGGATGACTACTGGGGGAACCGCAGCATTCTCGGCCATATTGGAGAAGGAGAAATATTCGGGGAGGCATATGCTGCGCCGGAAAGCGGAGCACTTTTGAATGACGTCATAGCTGTAGAAGACAGTTCCGCCTTTTTCTTCGATGTGAAGCGTGTTATTTCAACCTGCTCATCTGCATGCCGTTTTCATACCATGGTTGTACAGAATCTGTTCTTTGCTGTCTCAGAGAAGAACAGAGGGCTTGTTCAGAAACTGGACTACATGTCAAGACGAACGACAAGAGAGAAATTGCTCTCTTACTTATCTGAAGAAGCGAAGAAACAGAACAGTGCATCTATCACTATCCCTTTTAACCGGCAGCAGCTTGCGGACTATCTGTCGGTCGACAGGAGCGCAATGTCGAATGAGCTTTGCAAAATGCGCGATGAAGGTCTGCTGGAGTTTGAAAGAAACCGATTCAGACTGCGATAAGATACTATCAGGTTATGCAAAACCTATTTAGCCTTTACAGTCACTTTGACCTTGCGGGTGATTCCGTTGCATTTCGCGGTAATAGTCGTTATTCCTTTCTTTTTTGCTTTCACTTTGCCTTTGGCTGTGACGGTGGCGATTTTTTTGTTTTTTGATGCGTAGGTCACCGACGTGTTCGGCGCTTTTGAAGTTACTTTAATCTGGTACGTTTTGCCTTTTTTCAAGGTGACGGCGTATTTTTTCAGTTTGAAAACCGGCTTTTTCACAGTAACCGTGCATTTGGCGGTGCGGCCGCAGGCGGTTACTGTAATAACCGCGGTTCCGGCCTTTTTGGCTGTGACTTTGCCGCCGCTTGTGACGCTGGCGTACGCGGTGCCTTTTGTTACTTTGAATTTCTTTGTTGGCTTCACGCTGACGCCGTCCGCCGTGATTGCCGGGGAAAGGGTGAAAGTTCTGTATTTTGCCGCCGCTGGCGATGTGTAGATTGTCTTTTTGGCTGAAATCGGAATTTTAACGGTTTTTCCGGTCGTGCTGCCGATTCCGAAAAGGTTGCCGCTGTCATTTTTATAATACAGCATGCCGTTGGAGGCGGCAGTGATCGTGCTGATACAATACTGGCTTAAATTTCCGGTCGGCGTGTACAGTCGTTTCAGCGTCCCGGAAGTTTGTCCCGGCTTATCATCAATATAGCAGATGCCGCCCGGCTCCGCGTTGTATGTAAAGTAGATGCGGGCTTTGCCGCCGCTTCCTTCTGCCTTTGTTGACAAAAGCGGGCTGGTCTGGCAGTAACCCGGAATGGCTGTTGTGTATGCAGTTTCCAGGGTATCGCCGTCGCTAACGACTGCGATCGTGTGGCCGCCGTCCGCCGTAAATTTATTGCTGCCCTGAACAAAGACGTAGATCCGCCCGTTGTAGGCGACTGGAGCGGCCGTCATCGCGCCGTTCATATTCAGTGAAGTAAATGCGTTGAACTTCCCTGTATCGGCATCGATTGAAGTCTTATACAGGTAACCGCCTTTGGACACAAAATACAGACTGTCCCCGCAGGAAACGACGCTGGATTTGACGGATCCGGCGATGTCGGTTTTCTGATCGGCAATTTCGCCGGTCTCTTTATTGAGCGAGAACAGGACCGATTCACCCGCGGTATCGGAATCCGATCCGCTGCCGTCCGCGGTGCTGGAGTCTGAACCGAAAATCAGATAATTCCCTTTGACGCAGGCGCCGGCCCAGTAAAAGCCGCGACCGGTGTCCGGGGTCATTGTCCATTTTGGGCTTTTGATTTCGTCCGGCTTTGTCGTGTCTTCGTCTGCCACATCGAGACAAAAATAGGTTCCCGCTGCAGTGTCACCGTTCCAGGTACCGCTGTACACGCAGCCGTCGCTGTAGGCAATCGGGGTGGTCGTCTGGCCGCCCAGCGCCTCGCTGACCCACAGTGACTTAAATGCCTCGCCGGTGTCCTCCAGGCACTGAATCCGGCCGTTCCCGATCAGGACAAAGATCAGATTTTTGCCGTTGTATCTTCCGTAGGCCGGCGGGTTGACCGCGTAGGTCGGAGCGCCTTTCAGCGCAGCAGACTTATACAGCGTTTTACCGGTCAGCGTGTGCAGTTTCAGCAGTGTTTTGCCGGAAACGGTGTAGACGCTGTTTTTGATCACGAGCGGAGTGACCGGAGAATCAGCCCATGTGCTGCCGAATTTTCGGTTCCAGTAAAGGGTTGTTTTTTCGCCGGCCGCGGGAGTGACGGCGTCAACGATCCGGGCGTCGGCCGAGGCGTTTTGGTAGCCGTTTGCATCGGCCGCAGGTGTGGTCAGGGCATCGGCCTGGAAAGTCGTGTTGTTCAAAGCCGTTCCGGCCAGTATTATTCCGGTTAGTATGAAGGCTGCGCCGATCAGGCCAGCTGCTGTTTTTCTGATAAAAGATTTCATATCTGCTCACTTCTGTTTGTTTTTTTGTAATTTATGTTTTTCGTATCCTCTCATCACCCCCGTAAGGCAGTGATGATTCTTTTTAATTATAACAAATGATTTCTAATGCCAATATAACATGAAAATGAAGTTCATGAATCATTATCTGTATCCATGAAACAAAGAAATTCCAGTTGGTCCTTTGCGTTCCGGCGCTTACCATTTTAATCGCCCGTCCACATCGGCGCCGTATCCGAAGAGCGTATAGCAAAGTCTGATTTTCTGTTTCGCTTTTGCATTGACGCCGGACATGCCGGTTTTTTCCGGGAAGCTGTCATTTATACTGAACATCCAGCCGGACTGACTGGTGAATTGCTTTTCCGCAAGGGTTGACTCTGAATACGTTCTTCCTCCCGCAAAGGGGTCTTCGGCATTGGCGGCCTTTAATAACGCCTGAGGGACCTTGGCACCGGCGGCGATTCCGGGCTTGCTGATCGAAACAAGATAATCGCCGGTATATTTATAGGTGAAGTGATTTTTTGTCAGGTAGGCTATCACAATATCCGAAACCATATCACTCTGATGAACCGGAATTCTGCCGGAAGATATGACGCCGTTTTTTCCGAGAGACAGGGTTTTTGCATCGATCGTTACGGTGGCTGTGCCGGTGACGGTTGCTTCGGCGGCCGCATTGCAGATTATGGTGCGGGTGATTGTCCGACGGTTTCCGTCATTGTCAGCGGCGGTAATTTTAATCGTATTCCTGCCGTTTCGCAGGTTTTCGGAACGGTAGTTTGAACCGCTGACAGTTGTAATTCTTGTTCCGTTGAGTGTGACGGTAATGTCAAAGGAAGAAATGCTGTTTCCGTCGGCGTCTTTTGCGCTGACCGAAAACAGAAGAGAAGTTCCGCCGACTTTTTGTCCATTTACCAGATCAGTCGTGATGATCGGGCGTCCGTCGTCCGGTTGTTCTTTGACCGTAGAATCGGTTTTTCCGCCAGGGCGTTTCTTTTTTGAGGGATCGGAACTGGTGCGATTTTTTCCGGAGGTTTTGCTGCCCCCACCAGAATTTTTTCCGTCGGAATTGTTGCCGTCGGAATTTTTTTTGTTGGCGTTTTTGTTGCGTTTATTTTTATCTTTGGCCGAGCCGGAACGCCTGTGGTTGTTGGCGCTGCTGTTTCCGTGGTCTCTGCGGTTGTGACGCCTGTTTTTATCTGACGCGGCGGAGGATTTTGCCGGGTTGCCGGCGCGGGAACGGCGGACTGTATGGGTATTCGGAGAAGACGCCTTTGCAGTTGAGCGCGATTTGTTCTTTGCCGTTTTTAAGTTTGTTTTCTTTGGTTTTGAAATTTTCTTATTATTACCTGTTTTTTTAATGTACGTTTTCGGAAGCGGGGCGTCCGTTTTTTTCAGGAGAACGCGCTGCGAAGCGTTCATTTTATAGCCGGTACCGGCCGGAGCGATGTGCGCACGTGTAGTTTTCGGTGTACGGCTTTTTCCTGGCGGCTGGTATTCTGCCTGCGCGTGAAGGAAGAATCCGATAAGAAAAAGACTGAAAATGACCAAAAAAACGGCTGCCACCCCGTAAATCCATTTTTTCTTCATTTTCTGCCCCCCTTTCTTCGGTTTTCTCATTTCTTGAATTGCCGCGGGAAGACCGGTTCCTTTCTGACTTCCCGCAGTATTTCAGTTCCTTCCTGTATTGTAAACCGAACGGCCGGTTTCGTACAGTTTTATTGATTCCAGTGCCAGCAGCGCCTGTTCTGAGGCGATCAGATTCACCTCATCGCCCTTTGTATGGGAAAAACCTGTCTTTTGCTTAAAG
>ONJN01000188.1 GCA_900318155.1 uncultured Eubacteriales bacterium | reverse complement strand
GGCGTTCATCACTTCTCCCGCGACAGCGCGCGGACACCGATGCAGTGGAACACCGACGCGAATGCCGGCTTCACAAAAGGCAGGCCGTGGCTTCCGGTTTATAATGATTACAAAAAGTACAATGTGGCTGCTGAAACAAAGGATCAGAATTCCATCCTGAACTGGTACATCAAGCTGGCAGCTCTCAGAAGCAGGCACAAAGAACTCATCGAAGGAGATTACCAGGAGCTGTTCCCGAAAGACAGGCAGATTTTTGCCTATACAAGAGAGAGCAGGGACGGAAAGTGTACGGTACTTATCAATCTCTCGACAAAGAAAGCGTCCTATGACGCGTCCTGTGTAAAGGGCGCGAAGCAGATTCTCGGCACCAGCGGTAAATCCGGAAAAGGCGTGCTCAGACCGCTCGAAGCTGTTATCTTTGCCGGATAGGCCGGGTTACGGGGTCAGTCTGCAGCTGACGGGATGGAATACTTCAGGATGAATTGCTTCAGAGCGAGGATCTGAAGGATTGACCGGATTTTCCATCATAGTTTAAGCACAAGGAGGTTAAGAATCATGGTATTTCCATTTTATATCTGGCTGGTATTGTTTGCGGCCCTTATTATCAGCGCATTAGGTTTTAAAAAGTACATCTGGTTTATTTCCCTGGGTTATGGGTTTTCCATCGCGGGCGAAGGACTTCTGATGCTGATCCTTTTCGGCGCGGGCAAGGGGATTGCCATCGGCGCGGCGCTCTGCTGCATCATTTTTATGGTGTATGGCTGCCGGCTGGGAGGTTTTCTCGCGTACCGGGAATTGAAAATGGTTTCATACAGTAAAAATATGACCGGAGAAATAAAAACGGATGTCTCCATCGGCGTGAAGCTCGCGATCTGGATCACATGCGCAGTGTTGTATGTACTGCAGGTTGTGCCTGTATTCTATCGTCTGCATAACGGAAGCAGATCAAACGCGTGGCTGTATGTCGGCATTGCTTTCATGATCGGCGGCATTGTTCTGGAGTCTTCAGCAGATTATCAGAAGAACAAAGCGAAAAAAGTCAATCCGGACCGCTTTGTCGATACGGGCCTTTTCCGTATCGTTCGCTGCCCGAATTACTTTGGCGAAGTTCTGTTCTGGACCGGCGTAATCCTGTCCGGTATCGGCGCTGTTCGCGGCTGGCAGTGGCTGCCTGCTCTTATTGGTTATGCGGGCATTATCTATGTTATGTTCAGCGGCGCGCGCCGGCTGGAAATGCGGCAGAATAAAAACTATGGCCAGGATCCGGATTACCAGAAATATGTTAAGAGTGTTCCGATTCTTCTTCCGTTTGTTCCTTTGTACAGCGTCGAAAAATACAAGTGGCTGGTGGCCTGATATGATCCAGACACACATCATCCACAGGTGCCGTTTTCCGGAGGTATTCACGCGTGAGCCCAGATTTCAATATGAAGATTGAAAAAAGGAGAATGCGATACTATGAGCAGCTATGAAGAAAATGAAAAGAAAGTTCAGACCGTTTTGGAGCGCGGAGTTGGAGTTCTCGCTCAGAATTATCCTGTCAGAAAACTGGATGCCGGTGAATTTGCCGATCCGGTAACTTTTGGCATACAGTTTTGTGTCGCGCATTATGAGATCGAGAATGTCGGGCACTTAATGACAATGTATACGGAAAACAATCCCAATATGCTGATGGCAACGTATACGCTGACCCCTTATTATAAAAAACTGCCTTTGATCAGTTCCGATTATATTTATAACGGAGACGGCGGGATGTTCCTGATTGAAATCTATGAGCTGGTTAAAAACCGGGACGATGTCCGCTTTCAGGAATGGATCCGGAAATACTCAGAACGTTTCAGGGATCTCTCTGACATTGAAGATATACCGACCGCACCGGCCTTCTACGATTCAATCCGTCCGGTTTTTGTGAATAAAAAGAGAACCTCGGATCGTGATCAGGACTGCATCCAGAATCTGATCGATATCTTAAAGACTTTTATTGAACAGGAGAAAACACAGGAACGGTTGGATAAAGAAGACGCCGCTGAACAAAGGGCGATCCAGCGTCAATATGTAGATGACCTGATCGATCAGAACGGTGTTTCGACAAAGGTCTGGGTCAAAGATCACGGTGAAGCTTATGTGCGGCGGTTTTTCCATGAAGTATTCTTTGGTGTTTAGGAGAAATGAGCAGGGAACAACGAGAATGAACTCCTTTGACTTTATGCCGGACAAAGGCCGTATGGATCAATATGTATTAGTTATGGAGGAAAGATTATGATCACTGATTTGAAATATCCTGTTTATCCTGTTCTTGATGTCGATCTGGCGGTAATAAAGGAGAACGCACAAGTTATCTGTACGCTTTGCGCCGCTCGCGGAATAACTGTAGCAGGTGTCGTGAAATTCTCCGATGGTGATTTTGCCATTACAAGAGCCTATGCGGATGGCGGATGTGAACAGATCGCTTCATCGCGTACGATCCACCTGGAAAGAATAAAAGAGGCAGATCCGGAAATCACGACTATGCTGATCAGGATCCCTATGCTGAGCGAGGCAGACCGGGTCGTGCAGTGCTGTGACATAAGTCTGAATTCCGAAGAGAGCGTTCTGCGCCGCCTGAATGAGGCGGCGAGGGAACACGATAAAGTTCACAGCGTAGTCCTGATGCAGGATGTAGGTGACCGACGTGAAGGCGTTTATGGAAGAGAGCGCTTGATTCAGCTTGCGCTTCTGGTTGAAAAGGAACTGAAGAATCTGTATCTGATGGGTATTGGCGCGTCTTTCGCGTGCGTTTCAGGCGTCCTGCCGGACTGGGACAATCTCAGTGACCTGGCGGAGAGCGCCGCGCAGATCGAAAAACTGATCGGGCGTAAGCTGGAGGTCGTTTCAGGCGGAAGTTCAATCACCTTAACCATGGTTGCGGCAGGCGCACCGATTCCTTCTAAAATCAATCACCTCAGAATCGGGGGCGCGATTGCCAATCCGATCGGCATGCGCGTCAACCGGGGCGTTGTGATCGATGGCATGCGGGAGGACGCTTTTAAGCTGACGGCGGAAATCGTCGAGGTAGGAGAGAAACCGTCTCCGCCGGGCGGCAGCCGTAAAAACTGGTCCGGCAATATCATAGAATTTGAGGACAAAGGAGTGAGGAAGAGAGCGATCGCGGCTGTCGGCAGTCAGGATATCGGTGACTGCAGCCAGCTGATCCCTCGTGATCCGGGCGTTGAGGTGATTGCCGGAAGCAGCGATCATACGGTTCTGGATGTGACTGAAAGCGAACGGGAATGGAAGCCGGGAGACACTGTCAGCTTCAGTATGTTCTACATGCCTTTGCTCCAGTGTTTTTCAACCAGTCATGTCGCGATGAGGTTTTGAGCGGTGCCTGAAAACGGCATCGGGAAAATCACAGGAATGGAGTAATCACAATGAAAAAATTCAGACTTTTATGGAAGGTGATTAAGAGGCTTAACTTTGACACAATCCTGTATGGCTTTATTGGCTGGTGTTTCGCGGCGGCGTTTTTAATACTGATCGCGGAACCGGGGATTACGAGGTTTCGTGACGCATTGTGGTACATTTTTGTGTCATCCACATCAATAGGATTTGGCGATATAGTCCCGATTACTTTTGTTGGCAGAACGTTGACAATAATCACCACGTTCTATGCGCTCGCGATCGCGGCTATGTTCTCGGGAGTCGTTGTCAGTTACTATCTGGAAGTGATCCACAGAAGAGAACGAAAGGAAGCCCTGATAATATTCGATAAAATGGCGCATCTGACCGATTTGTCACAGGAGGAGCTGCAGGAGATAGAGGAGAAGATCAGACAAGTGAAAAAGAACCTGGGGTGAGCTCTTCCGGGCGGCTCATGGGAGCGAACAACAGCTGCAGAGAGAATCAGAGTATATAAAAACCGGGATGGAGGATAATGTCGATGAGAACAGCATATGGAGTTATGATCACTTTATTGATGGCGATGGTCATATTGCTGGCGGGCTGTGGAACTGACACTTTCTGCAATAGTGACAGTGCGGAGAAGGCTGTGAAGAATGCTGCCGGGGACAGGGAAAGCCTGTACCAGGTGTCCCTGCTGCAGGATCTTACCCAGGGAGATTATTACGGAAGCGTTCCGGTGAGTAAGTTGAAGAAAAAAGGCGATATCGGCCTGGGGACTTTTAACAGGCTGAATGGCGAGATGATTGTACTGGACGGAAGAGTTTACCGCGCGGACGGCAAAGGTAAAGTGGAAGAAGCAGCTGACAATGAAACCACACCTTTTGCATCCGTTACATTCTTCGATGAAGATGATAAAGCTGTGCTGAAGGACGTGAAAAATCTGAACAGTCTGATCCGTGTTCTGGACAAGAAATATACAAAACATTCAAAAAATTATTTCCAGATAGTGAAGATCGCCGGTACATTTACGACCATGAACGTGCGCAGTGAACTTGCCCAGAAGGAACCGTACAAGCCTTTGGCAAAGGTAATGGAGACTGATCAGAGATTCTTTAACTATAAGAACATCAGGGGTACCGTGGTGGGGCTTTACTGCCCGATATACATGGATAAGATGAATTCTGCCGGCTGGCACTGCCATTTCATTTCTGATGATAATACCAAAGGAGGCCACATCGTGGATCTTTCTCTGAAGGATGGAGTAGTCCGGTGGGACAAGACTGCCGGACTGGATTTGGAATTGCCTGAAACGGATCGTTTCAGCAAATATGACTTTTCTACCGACCAGTCCAAAGATGTAAAGAAAGTGGAAAAACCCGGAGATTAATGCGGCTTGCTGTTTGAGCGGGGCAGATATTATGAACGGAACCCTGATGTCTGGCCTGACAGAGCGCTGATGAGGACATTGTTTATTGGCTTTATCCGGAAACGTGTTGTATAATACCATTATATCAGTGTTTTATTAAGTCAGATATTCAGAGGCGGAGATCTATGACGGATAAAAGAACGGAATATGTGAAGGGATTAAAGGCCGCGATACCGGTCATTCTTGGCTTTGTCCCTGTAGGAATCGCGTATGCGATTATGGCAAGACAGGCGGGGTTTACTGTGTTTGAGACGATATTGATGTCTCTGACGGTCTTTGCCGGAGCAAGCCAGATCATGGCCGTGGGAATGTATGTACAGGGGGCAGGTGTGATCGCGATGATCATAGCGACTTTTGCGCTGAACCTTCGGCACCTGATAATGAGTACCTGTGTGAATAATATCGTGAAAGAAGATCCGGCAAGGACAAAGCTCCTGGCCTCTTTCGGAGTGACGGATGAGGCCTTTGCGATTTTTACGACGCAGAAGGAAAAGCATTCTGTGATGTTCTTCCTGGGGCTGGTCACCGTGACGTATGCCTCGTGGAATGCAGGTACGGTGATCGGGGCGGCGGCGTCTTCTTTTCTTCCTGAGATCGTCACGGCAAGTCTTGGAATCGCTTTATACGCGATGTTCATCGGTATCCTTGTACCGGGCCTGAAAGGGAACTCTCGGCTGGCACTGCTTGTCGTGCTGACGGCACTTTTAAACACGGTTCTTGTTCGGTTTATGGCATCCAGCTGGGCGCTCATCGTATCCACGCTTGTCTGTGCGGCGGCCGGTGTATTCTTTGTCGATTTGGAGGAGGAGCAGAAATGATATCGGTCCGTAATTTGCTGCTCATTCTCGGTATGACGTTAGTGACATTTATTCCGCGTGCTGTTCCGGCAGTACTTATAGATAAACTGCGGTTTTCTCTAAAAGTGGAAAAGTTTCTGAAGCTGATACCGTATACTGCAATGGCGGCGCTGATTTTTCCCGGAATACTTGCGACAGATGCAGAAAATATCTGGATCGGGATTGCGGGCGGAGCGGTGGCTTGTGCTTTTGCCTGGATGAAGTGTCCGGTGATGGTTTGTGTGTTAGCTGCGATCGGAGCGGATTTTCTTTTGTATGTTATTATATAAAACAAACGTTCGAAGAAAAATATCTGAGAGGAGGTTCAGAATGAAAAGGAATTTAAGGATACTGAGAATCATTGAGACTTTTTTGCATGTCGTAATCGTGCCGCTGTGCATCGTTAACGGGTTCGCTTATGTCAGCAAATACAATACCAACGGCGAGTTGTTTCCGGCCAATTTTCTGGACGCCGCCGACTGGATCGACAATTATATCCCGACGTGCCTGCTGGTCATTCTGGCGATTCTGGCTATAGTATTCACCTGGACCCGTCACTGCCATTTCGTATGGTTTCCGGTCATTTTTGAGGTGGTGATCGTTCTCAGAACCATCGTCTACTATATAATGAAGCAATCCGCCGGACAGGAGGATCACCTCGGACCGCTCGCCGGATTGTTCGTGATTCTGATATTGGCAGCATTGACCGTCGCGGTCATGATGAACAGACTGACGGAGAAAGCCGGGTCACCTCAGGGAGACAGATAGGATTTTTTGATTTGTACATTTGTCAAAGATGTGAGATCAGACAGGATCTTTTGATTTTACTTGCAAAACTGCCGGCTTAGGAGTATTATATATTAAAAAAAAGGGGAGCTTGCAGAGGCAGGCTGAGAACGGGTAAAACGGCCCGGACCCATAACCTGATTTGGATAATGCCAACGTAGGGATATATTGAGTGCACCTGTTTTTGTTGAACAGATATATAAGCAGATATGTCTATGTGGCATATCTGTTGTTTTTTTATGGAGGAAGATATGCTGGGAAAATATTTTGACAATGTAAGAAAAAACGTGCCGCTGGTTCACAACATTACCAATTACGTCACAGTCAACGACGTCGCGAATGTACTGCTTGCGTGCGGCGGAAGTCCGATTATGTCCGATGAGCCGGAAGATGTTGAAGATATCACGAGTATCTGCGGCGGTCTTAATATCAATATCGGAACGCTCAACAAGAGCAGTATTGAAGGAATGTACCGCGCCGGAAGAAAAGCCAGTCAGCTCGGACACGTTGTTCTGCTCGATCCTGTGGGAGCGGGCGCCTCTGCTCTTCGGACGGATACCGCGGCAGGGCTGATGAACGAGATCCGTTTTACCGCAATACGCGGCAATATCTCCGAGATTAAGACGATTGCACTTGGCAGCGGAACGACAAAGGGCGTCGACGCTGATGTGGCGGATGCGGTCACAGAAGAAACACTGGATCAGGCTGTGAAATTTGTTAAAGATCTTGCAGAAAAGACCGGGTCTGTGATTGCTGTAACCGGGGCGATCGATCTGGCGGCGGATTCAGAGAGATGCTTTGTGATCAGAAACGGCCATCCTGAAATGGGCAGGATTACCGGTACAGGATGCCAGCTTTCCGGAATGATGACGGCTTTTCTTGCTGCCAGTCCGGAGGCGAAGCTTGAAGCCGCGGCAGCGGCCATCTGCGCGATGGGGCTTGCCGGCGAAATCGCCTGGAGCAGGATGCAGGACGGGGAAGGCAACTCAACATACAGAAACCGCATCATCGACGCCATATACAATATGGATGGAGCGATGCTCGACAAAGGAGCGAAATACGAGGTTCGATAAAAGGTACAGGATATGAATACTGAAATGAAAGAAAAACTGACGGAAAGTCTTCTGCTGTATGCCGTGACAGACCGGCACTGGCTGGGAGACCGCACTCTTTATGAAGTGGTCCGGGAGAGCCTGGAAGGAGGCGCTTCCTTTCTTCAGCTGAGAGAGAAGGAACTCGATGACGGGGAATTTTACGAAGAAGCGGTGATGCTTCAGGCTTTGGCAAAGGAATACGATGTTCCTTTTGTGGTCAACGATAACGTTGATATCGCCGTCAGAATGAATGCGGACGGCGTTCATGTCGGGCAGAGCGACATGGAAGCGGGTGATGTCCGCGCGCTGATCGGCCCTGACAAAATTCTGGGCGTGTCGGCTCACACGGTGGAACAGGCGGTACTCGCCGAGAAACGCGGCGCTGACTATCTGGGCGTCGGCGCGGTATTTCCTACGGGTTCAAAAGACGATGCGGATGATCTTTCCCGGGAGACTTTGAAAGCCATCTGCGAGGCCGTTTCCATACCGGTCGTGGCAATAGGCGGGATTACACTGGACAATGTTCAGAAGCTGGCCGGAAGCGGTATATGCGGCATCGCTGTCATCAGCGCGATCTATGCTCAGGATGATATCAAAGAGGCGGCTTCTTCTCTCAGGACAGCTGCTTATAAAACAGTGAATGAAGAATGATACAGACTGAAACGTGATATAGACTGAAGAATGACGGATACAGTCATAAGAATTCAGTAAAAAAGCGGCAGATCGGGGGCACCACTTTTTGTCGCTATATAAAAGTGAATGCTTGCGAGAAAGGAGAGAATAATGAGAAAAGCATTGACAATCGCCGGATCAGATTCCAGCGGAGGCGCCGGTATTCAGGCAGACATCAAAACGATGACGATGAATGGGGTATACGCGATGAGTGCTGT
>ONJN01000262.1 GCA_900318155.1 uncultured Eubacteriales bacterium | reverse complement strand
CTTGAAGGGACGGGAAAGACTATTGTAGAGATTTCATTTGATCAGATGAATCATTTTGCGGGAAACATGCTTGAACTTCGCAACAAGAAAGGGGAGCCCTGCCTGGTCATGTCACTTACTGCATATGAGAGTCTGTCAGATAAACAGATCGATTTCCTTAAGTCCAAAATGAAGCTTATCACACCTGATCTGGATTGCATTGAGCAGAACGGCGGCGGTTCGGCAAGATGCATGATTGCTGAGATATTCCAGTCTGGCAGTTAAAAAAGGTAATAGATATGAAAAGAATCAGTCTCCTGGTAAAGAACTGGTACAAATCAATCGTGGAGCCTTATGAATTAATGAAGGACAATTTCGGGAGCCTTGTTGCCTATGAGGTTTTTTTCAGGGTTCTGGCTTTTCTGGTGTTGTTTCCTGTCATTATGTGGGCTGAAAAGCTGTGGCTGGTGGGCAATAAAACCAATGTCATCGCATGGTATTATGTGGGGTCGTTTATCAAAAATCCCGTTTCCTGGATCGTGCTGATCTTTATGGCCGCGGTGCTGGTATGGGGGACCATGGCCGAACAATTCTCGCTGTATGACACACTGCACGCGTCAAAATTCGGGATGAGGAGAACAACAAAGCAGATAATCGCTGCCGGGATCGGACGATGCTTTGAGCGATCGAAAGCAGGGAACTGGTTATTTATACCATATGCGATTCTTATACTTAGATTTGGGACCCTGACCGGTGACATATCCAGTGTAATTTCGGTAATTGAAGTACCAGGATTTATTCTGGAAGATTTTAGTAAGCGTCCGTGGGAAGGCGCCGTATTTGCGTGTTTCCAGGTAATTGCGATTTATCTTTTATGACGGAGCAGGAAACAGCGCCCTGGCAAAGAGCAATATGATAACATTGTTTCTTCATAATATTGGTCTATACGAACCGTTTAATGATGATAGCATAGAGAATCCAAACTACTATAAAGGGTCTAACCTGGAATCTCTTCTCAAACAATTTCTGACGAACACTGACAGAAAAAGCATGCCCATTTTCATTCCTGCTGAGAAGGACTCCTTTGTCAACCGCACCCTGGAAGGAGGCGCAGATTTAGCTGACAAGCAGTCCAGACATGAAAAAATACACGGAGATTCTGTGGATGCCCTGATCTGGCCTCTGTCCTGGTTAGAAGTTTCTCAGGTTTCACCTAAACTTAGAAAAGTAGGTGGAT
The DNA here is from genome assembly GCA_900318155.1 of uncultured Eubacteriales bacterium. GTDB lineage: Bacteria > Bacillota > Clostridia > Peptostreptococcales > Anaerovoracaceae > Aminicella. The sequence continues at coordinate 5,328 of ONJN01000262.1, read as the reverse complement.
CCGACCAGAGGATTATTTGGTGGCTTCGGACAGCGTCAAATTTTGAAGGTAACGTCCGTGTGAATATCGTTGATCAAGATATGTATTGCGGTGATGGTTATCCGGACACAGATATTGCAGGTCATGTTACTCAGAAGTATGGTGTCCGCCCGGCATTTAATCTGAAGCTGTCCACCATTCTCTTTACTTCTTCCGCCACGGGGAGTAAGTCTGCCAAAGGTCTTCAGAAGGTTGAAAGCAATACGGATGACAACTGGAAGCTGACCATAAAAGATAAGAACCGAAGCAAGTTTAAGGTAGATGCATGCCGACTGTCCAACGGTAAGATCGAGCTCCACTACAGCGGAGCGAAAACAGGAAAGGGAGAGTCCCTGTCTGCTGTATTGTAAATAGTGACCATATAGTTGACTATTATGGCAGCCTGGCACAGCTTACCAATAAGAGCGACGCGTCGGGTAAAGTTACGGTGAATATCAACGACAAGCTTAACGAGGATGATACTTTCTACGTCTTTAATGAACAACGCAATGGAGATAAGAAAACAGATCCTTCCAGTAAGCTGGTAAAGATTACTCCCGGGCATAACCTGAAAATAACGAAAGCAAAGAAGGCTTCCTGCACTAAGAATGGAAACAAGACTTACTATACCTGCAGTAAGTGCGGCAGGTATTTCAGTGACAGTAAGGCTAAAAATGAGATTAAAAAGAACAGCTGGATCCTGAAAGCATTCGGTCATAAGTGGGGCGCCTGGAAGGTGACCAGAGTAGCAACTGCCGCAAAAGCCGGAGAAAAGAAGAGAATCTGTAAGAATGATTCCTCTCATGTTCAAAAGAAGTCCATCCCGAAACCGGGAATTATCCTGCCAAAGATCGTATCTTCCGGAAGCAATGGATTGAAGCTGACATGGAACAAGGTCCGCGGCGCGCAAGGCTATGATATTTTCTTTGTCATATGCGGAAAGACAACGCCTAAGAAAGTAAAAAGCTATAAGGGAAATAAAACACTTAGTTGGACAAAGAAGGGCCTGAAAGAGAAAACGGCTTATAAGGCTGTTGTCAAAGCATACGTGATGCATAACGGCAAGAAGATTTATGTCAGAAACAGTCTGATGGTTCATGCTTATACATCCGGCGGGACAAAGAACTATACCAACGCCAGAAGTGTAACGGCAGAGAAGACGGCTGTTTCAATTAAGAAGAATAAAACCTACAAGATTGAAGCCGTGGTCAATAAGCTTCAGGAGGGCAAGAAACTTATGCCGACACTCCACGCTCCGAGACTGCGGTATATCAGCAGCAACACAAATATCGCGACAGTCAGCAAATCAGGAAACATCACCGCAAAATCAAAAGGCGAATGTAAAGTCTATGCGATCGCAGTAAATGGTTCAAGAAAAGCTGTTACAGTCACCGTTAAATAAGCGCTATGGATGAAAAGAAAAAAGAATCGGAGCTTTATAAAGAGCTTGGGATATTGACAAAAGACAGGAACAGGTGGGAAGAGAGTATTCCGTATGTTTCGTCTCTTCTTACCCATGAATCCGTAAAGATACAGGCAAAGGCCCTCTGGCTGCTGGGCGAGATGGGTCTTGCGTATCCTTTGTCAGTGCGGGATGTGGTTCCGGAAATAGCGTCCTTCTTTGACAGTCCGGTCCCGCTTTTAAGGGAGCGCGCGGTGAACGCCTTCGGCAGAATCGGCCGGGGTGATTTTCATCTGATTGAACCGTATTGGACGAGTCTGTTCCGCTTTGCATTTGATGAGGAGGCAAAGGTCAGGATGGTTTTTGTCTGGGCATCAGAAAATATCGCCACGAACACACCGGGCATTTATGAGAATTATATGACGATATTTGAGGAGCTTCTGCACGATCCGGATGACAAAGTCAGGATGGAAGCGCCGGAATTGTTCCGCGTTCTCGGAAAGCGCCGGCCGGAGTTTGTCAGACCATATCTGGAGCAGCTGCAGCGGTTATCCGAAACTGACAATAACCGTGTCGTAAGGATTCACTGTCTGGGCGCGATCAGGGCTACCGTATAGAAGCTTTGCCTAAGTACGCTGATAGCGGCGTCTTCAGGAGAATCAAAGTTACTGTTAAGTAATGATATAATCAAAAATTGACCCGCCTCAGTACCTCCGGATGAAGGAGCTAAGGCGGGTTAGATTTTAAACTAAAACTGCGTCAAAGTCAGCTGCAGATTCTTTCACCTGCGGGCGGATCGTCCCATCCCGATATAACAGGCTCCGAGCAGGAAGCATGGGATCGACAGGACAAGGATCAGAGCACCCCAGAAGATCCACTTGATGCCGAGCAGCATGATCACGATGCCGCCGGCCACACAGACCAGACCTAAAAAAATTACCATTCCGGCAATCAGGTAGTATACGCCTTTTCCCGCCTTCTGCTGGGTATTGCGCAACTGCAGGGCTTTTTGTGAATAAGGCTCTGTTGAGCTCAGTTCGATTGCATCCTGCGCTTCCCGGGCATATTGCCGGTAGGCTCTCTCGAATTTTGGCATAATCGCAATATAGAGCAGCAAAAACACCAGAAGGAGAACACTCCCCGCAGAGTTGATTCCTTTCATCAGTGCGTAGATCATCATCGCCACATAGATCACTGTGACCGGAATCATAAATAACCGGCACCAACGAAACACCTTTGCGGAGAAGGAAAAAAACTCCATCGTACGTTCTTCAGCGTTTTTGTCAAAGGTATCCTTATTGTTTTCTTCCATCCTAATTCTCCTTTCTTTTCCTGCAGTATTTTTAATAACCTGACGAGTATTCAGGCTTTATCTATTATTATAATTCTCCCGTGCGCCGGATTCAAGGAAAACTGATGGAAACAGCAGCCGCTCCCCAGCAAAGGTATTGCAGTAAACAGCAAAATGTTACTGTTCACAATGGTTTTATTGTGATAGAGTATTCTTAAATAATAAGTGAATATTACCCGTTGAAATATTAGTGAGGCGGTAGAATCCAGGCTGCGTTTTGTCCGGGCGCGGTTAAGGAGTTTGCTTGAATATTATTGAAAGACAGTGCTCATAAGGAGGACAAAAGATGAGTTATTATACTCTTACAGACGGGGAGAGGCTGTATTATGAGGACAAAGGGCATGGCCCGGATACACTGATCATGATGCACGGCTGGACAAGTTCTCACGATGTTTATGTAAAACCGATGAAATTGCTGCAGGAGCAGGCCAGATGCATTATTTATGATCACCGGGGGCATGGAAAAAGCAAAAAAGCAAACAGCGGAAACCCTACCATGGAAACACTTGCGAGCGATCTGAATGAGCTTATTCAGGGGCTTTCTCTCTCCAATATAACACTGCTTGGGTGGTCTATGGGTGCCGGTGTGGTATTAAACTATGTCAGGCTCTATGGCTGTGACGCCCTGAAACAGATCATTCTCTGCGACATGACACCGAAACAGCTTAATGATGAGGAATGGAAGCTGGGGCTGTATCAGGGCAGGTATATGAAGAAAGATATGGAGCGGGACGAGGCGAGGGATTTTTACTCTTTGTATAAAGAATTTGCTGTCGGTGCGATTCCTAAGCTGGAAAGAATTCCCGGATTTCTCCTGAAGATACCTCTGAAAAAGGTATTAGCCGGCTGTGACGAATCCGTGCTGAAAAGTCTGGCGGTGTCCATGAAACTTCAGGATAATCGGCCGGCAGTGGGACAGATCACGGTTCCGGTCACTTATTTCTATGCAGACCCCGGCTCTCTGTTCTCACCGAAACTTGCAGACTGGTACAGAGAACATGTGCTGACGCAGTACGATGCTGTTCGATTCCCTGAAAGCACACATATGCTGGTCAGTGATTATCCGGAGAAGTTCGCTGAAGAGGTCTGTTCAGTTCTTGGTAAGTAGGGGCCGGAGTGCTGTAAAAGGGAGAAGAATATGTTAAGTATTTAATTCAGGAAAAATTAAGGAGGAAATCAAATGAAAATTGCTGTTTTGAATGGAAGTCCAAGAAAAGAGAACACGTTTGCTATGGTACAGGCGTTTCGCGAAGGCGCAGAAGCTGCCGGTCATGAAGTAGAAGAATATCAGGTAGGCAAAATGAAAATCGCCGGATGCCTTGGATGTGAGTATTGTCATACAAAGGGCGAAGGAGTCTGTATACAGAAGGATGATATTGAAAAGATTCTGCCGGCATACAAAGAGGCAGACATGATCGTTTTCGCGTCTCCGATCTACTATTTCAATATGTCAGCCCAAATGGAAGCCGCGATTCAGAGAGTATACTGCATCGGGAAACCGCTTAATGCTAAAAAAGTGGCACTTCTCCTGAGTTCGGGGTCTCCGGGCGTCTATGATGCTGCCATTGCGCAGATCAACAGTTATTGTGCGTTTACTGGTATAGATTTTGTCGGAAGTATTACTGCAAATGGAGCAGAGAATAAATCAGAAGCCAAAATGACTGAAATAAAAGAGTTTGCAAAAGCTTTGTAATATGAAGGATGAAAATGGGTCCAGTGTGAACAATCCAATAGAAAAAAGGTATTGCTGACAGACGGTCAGCCCAAAAGAATAGTTATATAGTAACCGCTTTATTTGGACATAGAGCGGTTACTTTTTGTCTTGCGAAAACATGATGTTTGAATTAAAATATGGTCAAGAAGGCCAATATGGTCAACAAGACTAAAAACCAAGGGGGCGAATAAAGTGCAAGTCAATATACTGGAAGCGAAAACAGATCTTTCAAAGCTGATCAGATTGATTGAGAGTGGACGCGAGGAGTTCATCATCATCGCAAGGTATGGGAAACCAGTGGTGAAGATGATCAGATGCAATGATACGCCAGTGGAAAATCGCATCGGTGTTGCAAAGGGGAAATTGCAGACACCGGCGGATCTTGACATGGATAACGGTGCAATTGAAACGATGTTCGGAGGTGTTCTGTGAATCTTCTTCTGGACACCCATATTCTGATATGGGCACTGAACGATGACAAAAGGTTATCTGCAAAAGCAAGAGAACTGATTATGGATCCGGAGAATACGGTGTGTTACAGTACCGTTTCTTTATGGGAAATTGCGATCAAGCATGCAATACATCCTGATAATGTTTCGTTCTCAGGGAGGGAATTAGCGAAATTTTGTCAGGAGGCCGGCTTTATGTCTTTAGAGATCCGGGACAAGCATGTCTTTGCAGTGGAGACTCTGACGAGGCCAGAGAATGCACCACGGCATGCAGATCCTTTTGACAGAATGCTTGTCGCACAGGCAAAGGCCGAACGAATGACGTTACTGACACACGATGCGCTGATTCCGTACTACGAGGAAAAATGCATTCTGGCTGTATGAGGACACAGGT
>ONJN01000182.1 GCA_900318155.1 uncultured Eubacteriales bacterium | reverse complement strand
TCACCGTATGAATATTCGTTCTGGTGGAAGATTATAGATTATTTTATATTTTTCCGATGTTTTTTGTCCATTTGATATAAAAAAATGGGAAAAGGGCGCATTCGGCGCGCACCATGATCGGTTGGCAGAGCTGGTTTTTCTGAAGCAAAAGAATTGGCAAAAAATCGTGTGTCATAAGCAGCGGATTTTAAATGTATTTTGAATTTTTTCTGAATATGCTTTTAATACATAAACCGTAAATGTTAGAATCTCAAAAGCGTTGATATTTCAACGCCGAAGATGCCGAGAGAGTATGATTAAAGAGGGAGGTTATTTAAATGACAGAACTTCAGGTAAAAAACGATCTTAAGGGATTGTTTTACGTCTTTATCGCATTGATCTTAAACCTTGTGGCAGGTTTTGGGATGTCAGTGAAGAGCGATACAGTGACTACTATTTTGGGGATTGTGTCGCTCGCGGCGCTGGTACTGATTCTCGTTGGCCTGAGCAAAGTTAAGGGGGTTTCGCCTCATTTCAGGAAATCGAGGAACATGTATATCGCGCAGCTCGTGTTTTCGGTTATTGTATGCGTTTCGATAATCGTTGCTGCTGCGGGCGCGTACAGTGACAGCACGCCGGGTATATTAGGCGGCGTTGTCGTTTTATTTATTTCGATTATCCTGCTGCTTGTTTTTTCCATTCTGGGGACGATCAATCTTCTGCAGGGTTGTGCAAATGTGGCGATGGATAATAAGGAAAAGGGTTTTGCCCGCAAATGTCACAAAGTCTGGAGACTGTATGTGGCTTCGGTTGTACTGATGATCATCGGTGTAATCATTATCGGTGTCATTGTTCTCAATAATCTCAGTCTGATACAAAACATGTCCGAAGATCTGATGAGCGCATTTATAGTGAAGCTCGGTGCGGGCGCGATTGTAGCTGGTATCGCGGGGATTCTTTTATTTATCTCGTACATTCTGAAGATCATCAGAGTATATCAGACTTATAAGAAGTTTGGCTAAGAAGTTCGTCGAGGCTGCGGTTTCTTCTTTGGAAGAGTAACGCGGCGAAGCGGCTGCGGACGAACAGGGATGACACGTCGTCCGCCGGCCGCCGGGACACCGGACCATACTGTGTTTCGCAGGCAAACGTGTGTCCCGTTGGGTCATACGTCGTTTTCACCGGACAAAAGGATTAGCTTTTCCAGATAGGTTTTGCCCGCGGAAAATGCTGCTGGTATCGTGTAATCGTTCAGTGCTTCCTGAATGTGCGGCAGGTAATAATTGTTCGTGAGGTCTGCTGGCGCGTCATCAGCAGAAACGGGCGGGAATTCCCTGATAACGACCTCATAGATCGTCATGTGCCATTCTCTGTGTGAGAAGACGTGTCTGGCACGGGGGAGACGGCGGAATTTCAATATTTCCGGGGTGGAAGGTCTTCCGGCGGTTGTTGTCAGTTCGCTATGGAGCAGGTCGGTGCAGTATTGCGTCGCGGCGTTTTTTGTCAGAGCGCCGAAAGTGTTGGGAAATTCATAGAGGCCGGCCAGAAGTCCTGTTTCCGGGCGCTTGTGCAGCAGGATGCGGTCATTGTTGTGGATTAGAAAAACGGTGATGTTGTCGACGGCACGCTGTTTCTTTGGCGGCATGTATGGGAGGGCGGCCTGTCGGCCTTCTCTGCGGGCGCCGCAGCAGTTTGCCCAGGGGCAGAAAGCACAGCGGGGTTCGGTATTTGGCAGGCAGATCGTAGCCCCCAGATCCATTAATGCCTGATTGTAATCGCCCGGACGATCTGCCGGAATCCGCTCCGCGTAATATGCTGTTGCTGCTTTTTTGGCGGCGGTGGACTTGATGTCTTTGTCGTAACAGGTTTTGCGGGAAAAAACGCGGAGCAGGTTGCCGTCAACGGATGGAACAGGCTGACCGAAGGCGATCGAAGCGATTGCGGCCGCGGTATATTCCCCGATCCCGGACAGTTTCTTCAGCTCCGGCGCAGTGCCGGGCATTTTGCCGCCGTAGTTTTCCATGATCTGGACTGCGGCTTTGTGCATGTTGCGGACGCGGCTGTAGTAGCCGAGACCTTCCCAAAGTTTCATGTACTGGTCTTCCGGGGCTTCGGCAAAGGTCTGGATGTCGGGAAAGGCGTTCAGAAAGCGCCGGTAGTAATCGATGACCGTGTCTACGCGGGTCTGTTGGAGCATGATTTCGGAGATCCAGATGTGATAAGGTGTGGGATCTTCCCGCCAGGGGAGAATCCGGCGCTCGGTGTCGTACCAGTTCAGCAGCAGGTCGGCCTCGTGTTCGGTATTCCCCGGGTGTTCGGTATTCCCCGGGTATTCGGTATTCCCGGGATTGTCGGTATTCTTCAGGGAATCGGTATTTTTTATGTTATCGATATTCCTGATATTTGTATTCCGTTTTTTATCCTGATTTTTATCCATTGTTCGGCATCCTTTTGTCATCATAATCAACTGCTGATACACAATATCATAACATGAGATGTGTTTCATTTGAAAGAGAAGGCATAATGCTGATGGACGGTGTTTAGAGATTTACGGGAGAAGGATAGAAGAGAAAAGTAAGAGAGAACGAGGAAAGGGAGATCGTCATGGAAAGACGTGCAGTTCGATTTTTTACAGCGGTTTTGATTATTGCAGTGTCGGTCTTCGTTTTTGTATTTGCCATGTGCTGCAGTTCCACGGCAGTCGGCAGGACGGATGCGTCTTATGAAAAGCGGGCAGAACAGATCCTGAAGAAAATGACTTTGTCTCAGAAGGCAGGTCAGATGATTTTTTACTCTGGCAGGATGAAAAATCCTCAAAAAAAGCTTAAAGCAGGGAAATATGGCGGTTACCTGATGTATGCTGCAGATTTCAAGGGCAGTACGCCGAAAAAAACCAGGAAAAAGCTTGCCAGGTATCAGAAGTATTCAAGGAAGTATTCGGGTGTCGGCATGTTCATTGGAGTTGATGAAGAGGGCGGCATCGTAAATCGTGTGTCGATCTGGAAGAAGTTCAGGAAATCACCGTTTCGATCACCGAAGACACTCTATAAAGCCGGCGGAATGAAAAAAGTGAGGAAGGATGCTTTGTCAAAGTCCGGATTTCTGAAGGCACTGGGTATCAATACGAATTTTGCTCCGGTTGTGGATGTGCCATATAAATCGGGTAATTTTATTTATGCGCGCGCGGTATCGATAAAGCCTAAAAAGACGTGCACGTATGCCCGGACTGTGGTCTGCGCAATGAACAGCAGGAAAATAGTCAGTGTGGTTAAGCATTTTCCGGGATATGGCGGAAACGGAGATACGCACACGAACATGGTTCGTGACAAACGGTCGCTTAAAACGCTGAAGAAGCGTGATCTTAAACCGTTTCAGGCGGCAATCGACAGGAATTGTTCTATGATTATGGTCAGTCACAACATCGTGAAGGCTTTTGACAAAAAACGTCCGGCGACGATTTCACCGGCGGTACACAGGTATCTGCGCAAAAATATGGGCTATAGAGGCGTCGTCATCACGGACAGCATGGGCATGGCAGGTGTGAAAAAATACGCGAAAGATAACGGCAGCCTTGCGGTTAAAGCTGTCAAAGCAGGAAATGACATGATCTGTACGCCGTACGGCTCCGCATCCCGCAAAGCAATCATTAAAGCCGTGAAAAGCGGAAAAATCAGTAAAAAACGCGTCAATGCATCGGTTAAAAGGATTCTGGTGCTGAAGCTGAGAATGGGTATAATTAAATAAACCGACATACTGCGGAACAGATGTCGGTTCGGTGCACGAGGGGTTCAGGCGCCGGCTGCAAAAGATTGTTTGTTTCCTGATGCACGGCCGGGCATGGTCTGAGTCGCGGGAAAAGGTGCTTGCAGCGATTCATCGGTAGACGGGGCGGCCGTCCGGCATTGATCTGATCGGGCGGCCGTTTAATATTGCTTTGATGAGTGTGTCGCTGCCGTCGTAAACTAGTTTCAGTGAGAAAAATTCAGTTTGATGCGTAAGAAGGTACAGGAAGATTTTGTCACCTTCCCAGATGTTGAGCTTCGGGACTTCTTCCTTAGGTATCCATTCCAGGTCGCCTTCATCGCAGACAATCGAATCGGAATCGCCGAGAAATTCGTCGGAGGTGAACAGATGCATGTATTCTGTGACTCCGTTTCCGGAAATGAAGGTGACGATGCCGCGGAAACGGTAGTTGGTCAGGATATAGCCGGTCTCCTCCCATACTTCACGGAGCAGACAGTCGTCCGGGCTTTCATCTTCCTGAAAATGACCTCCGACACCGATCCATTTATCTTCATTGATGTCGTTTTCTTTTTTTGTACGGTGCAGCATGAGGTACTTATTGTCTTTTTCAATGTAGCATAGTGTACTGAGCTGATGCATAATATTACGTTCCTTCTTTAATAAAAGATCCGGCCTGCCATGGAGCAGTGTCTGCTGATCTTTGCCTTTTATTATCGTTCAGGTTATTGGTCCGGCGTCCGCCGTGTTGTTATTACAAAAATAATAACATGGATTTGAACAGAATTAAATTGATTATCGAGAAAAACCAAACGAAAAATTGTATAATGTTAATGTAATGACGCAGTATCTGCTTTGTTGATGAAACGTGACGGGTCGGTCTGCCCGGGGAAACGGGGGCGCCTTTTGTCCGTGAGGCAGAGAATGCGTTGGAATTTTGTGTCTATGAAGGAAGGATCGATGCGTTATGAGTTTTGCTTTTAATAAAGAGGCCAGAGTGCGGACAAGGATGGCTATTGGAAGTCTGCTGAGGAATCCGGTTTTTCGGCGTGAAGGCTTGCCGGAGGCTGGCCGGGAGCTGATTGAGGCACTTGTGATCATGCACATGAACGCGACGGAAATAATGGACAGGGCGGGCGAGATCAAGAGTGCGAAAAGCGGGATATTATTTGATATGAACTTGAAGGATCCGGCACAGGAAGATTTTTTTGTCATTGACCGTGAAACTGCCGGGATGTTGAGTACAGCAACGGAAACGCGTCTGTATTCTGAAGAAAAGTTGAAAGGTATAGGTCTGAGGGAAGAAGATATTGAATACGTTTTTTATAGTCCGATCTGAAAATGGAAGCAATAATATGATATAATTAAAAAAGTTAAGGTTGCATTTGAACTTTTTAAGGAGGCCATGGAAATGGAGTATAAGAGCGACATTCAGATCGCGCAGGAAAACACGCCTGAAAAAATTAATGACATTGCCGCGAGGATGGGAATTGATGAAAAGTACATCGAGAATTACGGTCGATATAAAGCAAAAATCGATTATAACATTTTTGATGAAATGAAGGATGTCCCGGACGGAAAGCTGGTTCTGGTAACAGCCATTACACCGACTCCTGCCGGTGAGGGTAAAACGACTACTACTGTCGGACTGGAAGATGGTATGATGCGGATCGGGAAGAAGACCGTTACAGCATTGAGAGAGCCGTCCCTTGGACCGGTATTCGGCATCAAGGGCGGAGCGGCCGGCGGCGGCTATGCGCAGGTTGTCCCGATGGAGGACATCAATCTTCATTTTACAGGGGATATGCATGCGATCGGCGCCGCGAACAATTTGCTGGCGGCAATGCTGGACAACCATATCCAGCAGGGAAATCAGCTCGGAATTGACGTCAAAAAAATCACCTGGAAACGTTGTGTGGATATGAATGACCGTCAGCTTAGAAATATCGTAGACGGTATTGGCGGAAAGATGCAGGGTGTTCCGAGAGAAGACGGGTTTGACATTACAGTTGCCAGTGAGATTATGGCGATCCTTTGTCTGTCCGACGATATTGATGATCTGAAAGCAAGACTGGCGAGAATCGTTGTAGCGTATACGTACGATGATAAACCGGTCACGGCTGCCGATCTCAAGGCTCAGGGCGCGATGGCCGCACTTCTGAAGGACGCGCTGAAACCAAACCTCGCCCAGACGCTCGAACACAATCCGGCCTTTATTCACGGTGGACCTTTTGCCAATATCGCGCACGGATGCAATTCTGTAATGGCCACCAAGATGGCGCTGAAGTTTGGAGATTACGTAATCACGGAAGCCGGATTCGCTGCTGATCTCGGCGCGGAGAAGTTTTTTGACATTAAATGCCGGATGGCCGGGCTTAAGCCGTCTGCCGTTGTTGTCGTCGCAACCGTCAGGGCACTCAAGCACCACGGCGGCGTGCCAAAAGACAAACTGAATGATGAGAATCTTGACGCGCTGGAAAAAGGTCTCCCGAACCTGTTGCAGCACATCAGCAACATGAAAAACGTTTACAAGCTGCCGACCGTTGTCGCGATCAACGCGTTCCCGACTGATACAAAGGCAGAACTTGATCTCGTCGAGGAAAAATGCAGAGAACTGGGCGTTAACGTCGCGCTCTCCGAGGTCTGGGCAAAGGGCGGTGAAGGCGGTACGGCTCTCGCGGAGGAAGTTGTCAGACTTTGTGAAGAACCGAACGATTTTTCATTTTCTTACGATGTGGATGACCCGATCGAGAAGAAACTGGAAGATATCGCGACAAAGGTATATCACGCCGACGGCGTGGATTATACACCTGCGGCAAAGCGTCAGCTGAAGCAGCTGACCGAGCTTGGCTTTGACAAGCTGCCGATCTGTGTTGCAAAGACTCAGTACAGTTTTTCCGATGATCCGAAGCTCCTCGGCGCGCCGACGGATTTCCGCATCACGATCAGAAATCTCAAGGTAAGCGCAGGCGCCGGGTTCATCGTCGCGCTGACCGGAGATATCATGACGATGCCGGGACTTCCAAAGGTGCCGGCGGCAGAGAAAATCGACGTCGACAACACCGGAAAGATTTCCGGATTGTTCTAGTCAGTTGTTTGTTCCGGTGTTCCGGCCTGGCCTGATTCGGTAATCGGCTCTGATCTGAAAACCGGGCCGGGGCGGCAGGCATATAGAGATAATCGAACAGAATTATAAAAACCCCCTGATTTCAATTTTCAGTTGAAATCAGGGGGTTCGGTTTTCGGAGTTTTCCGTTGCTATTCTGCATTCAGCGGCAGGGTTCCGGCCAGATAGTCGACGAACTGGCGGGCGGTCCGGCCGGAGACGCCGCCGTGACGGAGTGCCCAGCGGTCGGCTTCACGGAACAGTTCTTTGTCGTCCATGGTGATTTCCGGCTCGGCGTCGGCAAGAACGCGGACGATTTCATGATATTCATCGTGCGAAGGCCTGAAGAAGCCGATCGTAACACCGAAGCGGCCGGCAAGGGAAAGTTTTTCCTGTACGGTGTCGTTGCGGTGGATGTCCTCGGCAGACTGGTCGTAGCGGTCGGTCCAGGTTTCGCGGATCAGGTGGCGGCGGTTGGACGTCGCGTAGATCAGTACGTTGTCCGGCCGGAGCTCGAGGCCGCCTTCAATAACAGCTTTCAGATATTTGTATTCTGTTTCAAAGTCCTCGAACGAAAGGTCGTCCATATATATAATGAAGCGATAATTCCGGTTTCGGATCTGCGAGATCAGCCTGGCCAGGTATTTGAATTCATGTTTGAAGATCTCGATGATGCGCAGACCCTGATCGTAGTAATGGTTCAGGATGGCTTTGATACTGGTTGATTTGCCGGTGCCGGCGTCTCCGTACAGGAGGACATTGTTGGCTTTGCGGCCGGCGATGAAGGCTTCGGTATTTTCGATCAAAGCGGCCTTTTGTCGGTCATAACCGATCAGGTCGGATAAAAGGACATTGTTTGTCGCGGTGATCGGGGTCAGCAGGCGCTCGCTTTCCGGGGCGAGGCGGAAGGCTTTGTTCAGGCCGAACATGCCGACACCGTAATTGAGATAGAAATCCATGATGATCCGATACATTTCATCTACGTCTTTTGAGGCGTCGATGGCGTCACTGAGCGCGCGGACTTTGTCGCTGACATTTTTATTGAAAATCTGTTCGCTTTTACCGACGGCCGTATAATTCTGAATTGTTGTGAAACAGTCGACGTCGAGCAGTTTTTCGATTTCCGTGAAGTCATAGTCAAAAAGCTGGCGGAAGACTCTGAAGTCGTGGCGGGCAAAGTGGTTGACGCTGCCTTCTGTCCGGCCGACTTTTTCAGAAACCAGGGTGAAAGGGGTCTCGGTCATGGCCAGAAGGAAGGCGAGGTAGTCGTGCCAGAGATTTCGGTCAAAGCCGTAATCGGTGCTCAGGCGGAGCAGACGGTTAATCTGGTCGAGGATATCGGATACGAGTTCTTCTTTATTGTAATCCTCTTCCCGGAAACGGCGGCAGATGTCGGCCAGCCGGAAGAGGATGCTGTCTTTATCGATGCTTCGGTAGATAATGAGCTGTGAGGTAAGACGGTACATACGGGGTCTCCTTTCGGGGTCGCCTTGGGTATACAGAGGGTCATGTTCAGGGCGGGACGCTGTTCGGTATGTGAGGCCGGGCGTCGGACAGACTGCAGGGCACCCTGACTTTCATTGTGCCCGCCATTGGCAGAATTTATTATTCAGATTATTTTAATACGGATAATGATTGAAATCAACACATTGCTGAAGTAAGATACATATAAAGACTATATAAGCGATTTGCGGCCGCGGACAGACGGCCGGATGTGCTGAAGCGTTCAGGCTGCGGTACTGAACAGGAATCCGCACCGGCGCGGAGATGCAGCTGGTCCGTTCGGGATCGGAGGAGAAAATGAAGATATTATATATAGACTGCGGGATGGGTGCTGCCGGTGATATGCTGACCGCGGCGCTTGCTGAGATTGCAGAGGAACGGGAACACTTCGCGGATAGAATTAATGCGCTTGGAGTTGAGGGCGTGAAGTTTCTTATTGAAGACGTCCAGCGCTGCGGGATCGCCTGCAGCCGCGCGAAGGTGCTGGTCCACGGCGCGGAGGAAACGGAATCGCTGCATACGCATGGCCATAAACATGATCACGGGCACGATCATAGTTATGATTACGCTGCGGCGGAACATCATCACCATCACCATGAACATGACCATAGCTCGGCGGATCATCCTGGTCATAGACATGCCCGTACTCATACGCACAGTTCGCTGGAGGACATTTTTCATATTATCGGACATCTCCCAATTTCTGAGAAGGTCAGAGCGGATGCTAAAGGGATTTACCGGATTCTCGCGGCGGCTGAGGGCAAAGCGCACGGTGCGTCGGAGGACAGCGTTCATTTCCATGAGGCTGGTGCAACGGACGCCATAATCGATATCGTCGCCATCTGCATGCTGATCGAACAGATCGCGCCGGACAAAGTCATCGCTTCCCCGGTCTGCACCGGGTTCGGAACGGTTCACTGCGCGCACGGGCTCCTGCCGGTTCCGGCACCCGCGACGGCCGAAATCCTGACGGGCATTCCAACGTACGCGGGCGATATTAAAAGCGAACTTTGTACGCCGACGGGCGCGGCAGTACTGAAATATTTTGTCAATGAATTTGGCGGGCAGCCGATGATGACGGTTCAGAAGACAGGCTGCGGCGCAGGGACAAAAGAATTTGACGGCCGGGCGAATTTTGTCAGGATACTGCTCGGCGAGGAATATACAGACCGCGGAATTCCGGAGAGCGGCAACGTTGCGGTCGAAAGAAACCCGGAAACAGATCCGGACGGTACAATCGTTGAAATGCTGGTCGAACTGCAGTGTAATCTTGACGACATGACTGCGGAAGAAATCAGCTTTGCAATGGACATTCTGCTTGAAAACGGCGCCCTCGATGTATATGCGGCACCGGTCACGATGAAGAAATCGCGGCCGGCAGTGAAGCTTTGCTGCCTTTGCGGACAAAAGAAATCCGATGTTTTGCGGAAGCTGATGTTTCGTCATACAACGACGCTGGGCGTCCGTGAATTTACGTGTCGGCGTTATTCGCTGCCGAGGCGGCTTGATGAACGGGAGACGCCGTGGGGCGCAGTTAGCGTGAAGGTGTCGGAGGGAGCTGGCGTAATGCGGGAAAAAGCTGAATTTGACCAGATCGCGAAGATCGCGAAAGAAAACGGTCTTTCACTTTTTGACGTGAAGAAGGAGCTGTGATTGATTTGAATGAAAAAGCTTGTCGCAGGGTCGCCCCCCAGGACACAGTTTCTTTCCTCTGCGGGAAGGGATAAGTGTTTTTGAATTGATAAAGCGAAGTATTTAGAATAAAGATCCGCAGGTGGGACGTACGC
>ONJN01000180.1 GCA_900318155.1 uncultured Eubacteriales bacterium | reverse complement strand
TGTTTTGAGGAGCCCGGGTAAGGGTATGATAATATTGTACTTGCATTCTTTTTTCTTTATTAGTATAATTACTATACCGTCAGAAGCTTAGGAACCCATGCAGGGATATGTGTTCTGCGAACAGCAGGATTCCGGCATCGGTGCGCGGAACGGTTTGAACCGGATGGCGCGGACGGGAGACTGAAGACCGAGTGACGTTTCCGGGAAGGGGTATTTTTTTTAGAGATCGATTAGCACTCGGGAACCAGGAATGCTAACAATTTTCATGCTTTGTCAAAAGGGGGAAATGAAATGACTATAATACCAATTTATAATTATCTGATTGTTCCGAATGCCACGATGTTTTTTCAGACGGATCGATTTCAGTCTTTGACCGGCGTGAAGCCAAAAGAAAATGATGATGTGATGTTGATTGTCATGAAGGAGCAGCAGAGCTGGGATGAACTGAATGAAGATAGTTTCTATCCGATCGGCTTGTCCGGGACTGTGACGGAAGTTCACGATGAGGGATATGCCGTGATCCGGACACACGATCGTGTTAATATAAACGCGATCAAGGTTTTCGGCATGTATAAGATCGAATTGAATATTTCCAGGCGTTATGACACGGATGAGATGGATCCGGAGGAGGAGAATCAGAGACTGTCCAAACTGAAAGCGGCGATTCTGGAATATGCGTCAGAATTCCAGTGGGGCGTGATCGCACGGAATTACATCGTTAAATGGCAGTCTGTCGCGGATGTGGCGGCGGCGCTGGCGATGTGGATTTCCGGCACGGATGACGATAAATATGCGGTTCTGGCGGAGGACAGCCAGGTCAAAAGGACAAAGATGCTGGAAAGCATGATTTATGAGTATGTGGAAATGGCCAGGCTCAGCAATGAAGCGCAGAACGCGCAGAAGAAGGATACGGAGAAGCTGTACAGAAAAGCCGCGATCCAGAAGCAGATGGATTACCTGCAGAAAGAGCTGGATGAGATGGATCCGGACAATGTCTCCGATGTTCGCAAATTTGAGCTGAAGATCAATGATTCCGGAATGAATGAAACGGCTGAGAAGGAGGCGCGGAAAGTCCTGAACCGTCTGAAGCAGGAAGGGCAGAACAGCGCGGAATCCGGGATGCTGTATGATTACCTGGATTTTGTCACCGGTCTTTCCTGGACAAAGGAGAAATCGGATGAAATCGATCTGGAAGAGGCGGAAAAGGTGCTGGATGAGGATCATTTCGGGCTGAAAAAGGTAAAAGAGCGAATTATTCAGCAGATTGCGGTTATGAATCTGCAGAAGAAGCAGTCAGGTTCGATCCTGTTGTTCGCAGGCGCGCCGGGTACCGGCAAAACAAGCATCGGACGCAGTATCGCAGAATCGCTGCATAGAGAATATGTGCGCGTCAGCTTAGGCGGCGTGCGGGATGAAGCGGATATCCGCGGTCACAGAAGGACGTACATCGGCGCGATGCCGGGACGCATCATGGACGGGATCCACAAGAGCGGGGTCTCAAATCCGGTCATGGTCCTGGACGAGGTCGACAAGCTGTCCGTATCATTTAACGGGGATCCGGCCAGCGCGCTTCTTGAGGTGCTGGATCCGGAACAGAACAGCACGTTCACCGATCATTACATGAACGTTCCGTACGACCTTTCCGACGTGCTTTTCATCTGCACAGCGAATACATTGGATACGATTCCGGAACCGCTGCTCAACCGGATGGAAGTGATCGATTTCCCGGGATACACGGCGACGGATAAACTTCAGATAGCGCGCCGGCACCTGATCCCGAAAGCTATGGAGTCGACGGGAATCAGCCCGGACAGGCTTGAAATCACAGAAGAGGCGCTGGAATCGATCATTGCGGATTATACGGCGGAGTCCGGTGTCCGCGGTCTGAAAAAGCGGCTTGACACGCTTTGCCGGGTCGCCGCGGTCGAGATCGTCCGCGGCAGCGATGAGAAGGTTGTCGTCGAGGCTTCGCAGCTCAGGGATTACCTGGACATGAAGCCAATCATTCACGATCACATTCTGGCGAAAAAACGGCCGGGTATCGTTACCGGGCTTGCCTGGACGCGGGCCGGGGGCGAGATCCTGTTCATCGAGACGCTTTTCACCAAAGGCGAAGGCAAAACGATTATCACCGGCCAGCTCGGCGATGTCATGAAGGAATCCGTGCAGCTCGCGGTGTCGCTCGTTAAATCGATGTTCCCGGATAAATCCGAATTGTTCCGGGGAAATGACCTGCATATTCACGTACCGTCCGGTGCGGTTCCTAAAGACGGGCCGTCCGCCGGAATCACACTGACAACGGCAATCGCTTCGCTCGTGATGGACAAAGCAGTCAGTCCCGAGTTTGCCATGACCGGCGAAATCACACTGCGCGGCGCCGTAACACCGATTGGCGGCCTTAATGAAAAACTGATGGCCGCGCAGCGCAGCGGCATTACTACGGTCTTCATCCCGGCAGAGAATGAGCCGGATCTGAGAGACGTTGATGCTGAAATAAAGGAGAAACTGGAAATCATTCCGGTCCGCCGTATCGCGGAAGTTCTGCTGAAATGCGGGCTGATCAGCAGTGAAGTCGAGAAGGCGGCAGTGTGAGGGAGAGACTCTGCAGATACCTCATCAGGGCGGAGATTCATCAGATGGAAATGTATTCAGGGCCGATACCGAAGCCTGATATAATTCAACAACATGAATAATCATCAGTGAAACTGTAAAAAAATGAGAAATCAGCCACTTTCTGTACTTGAGTACAGGAAAGGCTGATTTCTTTGTATTAGTATCCGCTTTGGCGGAACACTATCAATTCCTTATTATTTGATGTTTTTGTCCGCTTGTTTACAGACGAATTCTTACAGCAGGTTAATAAAGAATGTGATGACCAGACTGTTGATAAAGTCCGCGAACAGGCTTCCGACGAGCGGGATCAGGAGATACGCTTTGACGGAAGGAACGTATTTGTCGCAGACAGCCTGCATGTTGGCCATTGCGTTCGGAGTGGCGCCCATGCCGAAACCGCAGGTTCCGGCGGTGATGACGGCGGCGTCATAGTCGCGGCCCATTACGTTGAAAACGATGAAGCGCGAATAGAGAGCCATCAGAATCAGCTGGCCGGACAGCAGGACGAGCATTGGCACTGCAAGCGCGGCGAGCTGCCAGAGCTGCAGCGTGATCATGGCGATTCCGAGGAAAAGGGAAAGGCAGATGCCGCCCAGGGTTTCGATCTGGATTATATGGACCGTATATCGGCCGGTGTATTCGCAGAAGTTCCGGATGCATGCCGCGGCGATCATCGCACCGATATAGATCGGGAAGGTCATGCCGGTTTTTGACAGAAGCCAGGACAGGATGGTTCCGATCCCGATCGCGATGATCAGTTCGAAAACGCCGGACGCGTAGGATTCCGGAGTATGAACGTCTTCTTTGATGGCTTCTTCTTCCAGTTTATCTTCGATTGGGACGGCTGTTTTCAGCAGATCTTTCCGCTTGATCAGATTGTTTCCGATCGGGCCGCCGATCAGACTTCCGGCGATCAGGCCGAAAGTGGCGGCTGCTGTGCAGATCGTGGCGGCACCTTTGACGCCGAGGTCTTCCATGACCGGCCCGAAAGCGCCTGCGGTCCCGTGTCCGCCGACCATCGGGATCGAGCCGGTGCACATGCCGAGCATCTTGTCAAAGTGCAGAAAGCTGGAAAGGCCGACTGCAACGCAGTTTTGCGCGATGATGAGTACGATCACCAGACAAAGGAGCACAAGCAGCGCTTTGCCGCCCTGTTTCAGTACTTTGACGTTGGCCTGGAAACCGACCGACGTAAAGAAGAAGACCATAAATACTTCTTTCAGCGTATCGTTAAATTCGATTTCAACCACGCCGGTCACGTAAAGAATACAGGTCACGATTGCGAAGATCAGGCCGCCGACGACCGGCGCCGGGATGCAGAATCTGCGGAGGAATCCCACCTTGCTGATGAGATATTTTCCGAGCAAAAGGGCGACGGCAGCAATCGCAAGGGTTTGATACATATCTAGTTTAATGCTGTTCATTCTTGTACGCTCCTTTTCTTATTTTGTGCGGACGTGGATTCCGTGTTCTTTGTAATAGACCGCTGCTCCCATGTGGAATGGGATCTTTATGCCGGAGACGGCTGCTTTTGGATTGAGTTCCAGGTCAATCGGAAGGGAGGCCTGGAGCGTTTTTTTGTTGTTGAAAAGTGCTCCGGTGATCATTTTCACGTCGTGTGTGGACAATTTGTTGCTCGCCAGAAGAACCGACTTTACGCCGAGTGTTTTGACGGCTTTGTCCTGACCAGTGTACGTACCGGCCGGAATCGTTTTGTCAATATAGGAAGTGTTTATCTTTTTCAGGTTGCCTCGCTGCTGCTCGTCGATCGACAAAAAACGGATTTTTGTGCTTTTTGCCAGGTTTTCCAGAAACTCGGTCTGAATGCCGGCAGTGCAGAAGATCGCGTCGATTTTTTTCGATTTCAGCTGCTCTGTGGCTTCCTGGTAGTCCAGTTGTTTTTCTTTGACGACAGATCCGGTCAGTCCGTATGCGGTGAGGATCTGACGAGCGTTCAGGGCGGTACCTGATTCTGCTTCGCCGATGATGACTGTTTTTCCGGTCAGGTCGTTTATCGATTTGATTCCAGAGTCCGCGCGGACAACGATCTGGCAGACTTCGGTGTAAAGCGCGGCAATGGCTGAGTAGCCCCGCAGCTGAGTTTTTCCTTGATAGGAATTGACGCCATTATAAGCATCGTTCATTATATCGGCCTGTGAGATCGCCAGGTTGAGGTATCCGCCCGATAAAAGTCTGAGGTTTGCGGCAGATCCTTCTGTATTCTTTACATCAATTGTAAGGCCATTGTATTCATCGGTCAGGATCCCGGCAAAGACCCGGCCGAATGAATTGTAGACCGCGCCTTTACCAGCGGTGCCGAAACGAATTTTACCCGTATCCAGGGAGCTGTTTCCGCATCCTGTCGCGAGGATCAACGCAGCGGCCAGTAGAACCGCAGCCAGCGCCGATAAAAGAATGCACCGGTTTTTTCGGTCGGATCCCTTTTTTCTTTGTTTGGTTTGATTTTTCACGGCAATTTCCTCCAGGTTAGTTCCTTAAGTAACTTAATAACTGCATATTGAATTATTCATATTCTTAATTGTAAAGCATCAGGAAAAGGCATGCAAGTGTGACGGTTCGTAAAAGAGAAAAAATTGCGGCAATTCAATTGTCCTTAATGTCAAATAACTCGTCCTTTATTTAAAGAATTTTTTGTTCGAACATGGTTTTTTATTGTATGTAATGTGCCGGAAACCTTGTTTTTTGATTAAAGAAGGGTATAATTCGTTGATAAGAATACATATTATTTATTAAAGAATCTAGAAAACAAGGCTGTATTGACAGAGGCCGGCAGCGTTTCAGATCAATTCGTGGCCGGGTAATATTTGTAAGGAGTTCATACCATGTTATCAACAATAATTGCAATTGTTGTTTTTATCGTCGTTATAGCAGCAATCATGTCAGACAAAGTTCATCGAACGACGGCCGCAATCGCCGGTATGGTCGTACTTCTTCTTACGGGCGTCCTTAATGTGGATCAGGCGATCCATTATATCGATTTCAACACCCTGGGAGTACTCGTGGGAATGATGATTTTTGTTGGAGTAATCAAAAATTCGGGATTGTTTGAGTATATTTCAATCAAGTCCGCGAAAATCGCCAAAGGAGACCCATGGAAGATCATGGTTGCGTTTATCCTGATCACGGCGGTCTGTTCGGCGCTGCTGGACAATGTTACGACCGTGCTGCTGGTCGGCCCGATGACTATTACGATCGCAAACATGCTGGGTATCGATCCGGTACCGACGCTTCTGGCACAGATTTTTGCGTCCAACATCGGCGGTACGGCTACGCTGATCGGCGACCCGCCGAACATTATGATCGGGACAAAGGCCGGACTCGGTTTTCCGGATTTTGTTAAAACAACCGGCCTGGTCTGTGTTTTAATCCTGATCGTTCTGATCTTTGTCCTGAAGGTCACGACAAAGAAAAAGCTCATTGCCAGTTCGGACGCGATTGAAAAGGTAATGAAGCTGGACGAGCGCAAGGCGATACGGGATCACGAGCTATTAAAGAAAAGCCTCGTGATGATCGTCCTCGTTGTCCTCGGCTTCATGCTGCATGATAAACTGAATCTTGAGACTTCCGCGATCGCGCTGACTGCCGCGGCGGTTATGCTGCTGATCGGGAAGCAAAACCTGGAAGAAGTGATTTCTGAAGTGGAATGGCCGACGATTCTGTTTTTCATGGGACTGTTCGTACTGGTCGGAGGACTGGAAAAAGTTGGTGTCATCGGACGAATCGCCGATCTGGTGCTCGCTGCTTCCGGAGGCCGCGAAATCGCGACGATGCTGGTCATTCTCTGGGCTTCGGCGTTTCTCTCGTCGATCCTCGATAATATACCTTTTGTCGCCACGATGATCCCACTGATCCTCGATCTTGGAATGCAGGGCGTCAATGTTGTGCCGCTTTGGTGGGCGCTTTCACTAGGAGCCTGTCTCGGCGGAAACGGAACGCTGATCGGCGCTTCGGCGAATGTTGTTTTATCGAGCATTTCGGAAAAGCATGGTTATCCGATTTCATTCATGCAGTATACAAAGCGCGGCTTCCCTGTTATGCTGATGTCGCTTGTGATTTCTACGGGTTTTCTGCTGTTGCGTTTTGGCGTGTAAAGAGCTGTGGTTGGAATGGATCGGTATGCTTCGGGGGCTTTGCCAGACTCGTCCGGGGCGGATGTGGATACTCCGGGGCGGACGGGAACTGAACTGATGAAAACAGAAAAGGTGGGTTTATAGATGATAGGAGATCGAATTACGGA
>ONJN01000174.1 GCA_900318155.1 uncultured Eubacteriales bacterium | reverse complement strand
TCTTTGATGGGATGCCGTGATTTTTGTCAGGAAAGATTACCAGGCAAATGAATCCGCAGCGTGGTTGATGAACTGCCACTGCTGGTCTGCAATCTTATCCGCAAGAGATTTGGGAACGCGCATCTTTTTGTATGTAAATGTAAGCGTCTGTTTCTGTTCCTTCTCCTGCATGGGATTTGCCTTGAAGATCCTCGTCAGTTTTTTGACTCTTCCGGATTTATAGGTGATCTTTGCGCTATAATAACCGATCTTCTGACCGTCAAATGTTCTTGTCCATTTTTTCACATTGCCCTTGGAGTCCAGTGAGGCGCTGTATTTTATCTTGTCGCCTTCGGATTTGACTACATGGCCTTTTTTATAGGTGAATATGATTTCTTCGTGCCCGTTTGACGAGGATGCGATACGTCCTTTGGCATCATATGTATATTTGGTCGTGCTCGAATCTCCTTCGGCATAATATTCGATCTTTTGGGTGAGCCTGCCATTTTTCCATGTGTATTTTACCGTTGCACCCTGGCCTTTATGGCTGCCGGAGAGAATTTTCTCTGTGTTCTGTTTGATCTGACCCTTTTTTCCGTAAGTAAAAGAATCGGTATAGGTTTCATCTGAAAGAACCCATTTGATCTTTTTCAGGAGCCCGTCTTTAGTATATGTCGGTTTTACGGATGTTTTTTTGCCGTCTTCCTTTACGGAGATGCCCGATATCACATAGACTGTTTTCTTTTTGGCTGCCGCATGCACTTCTGCAGGCAGGCATGCCATGCATATGGTGACGGCAAGCACGGCTGCTGTTGTCATAAAACGTTTCATTTTTCTTCCTCCTGCTGTAAATAGTGTGTTGGTTCCGGAGAGATAAAGTTCCGCATTTTGAAAATATTGTAACATGTACGGCATCATAAAAAGTGGTCTCCCAGACCACTTTTTATGTGTGAATGATTCCGCTTATTTTTCAGCCGTGTCAGCCGCTTCAAACACCCTGTCCGCATTTGCAAGGATCACTGCCAGTTCGCCGACCGGGATATCGCCGGGATGATTTGCACCGTTCATAATGCCGGTTTCTTCCGCGAAGGCTGTGGCAACACGTGCACCGGGATAAAACCCGTTGTCATCCTTAAGACTCGACCAGTCCGCGACGATCGCCGGATCATGTACCTTGACAGCCGCGTAAATGGCAACGTCCCGGTCAAGTGTCTGACTGTCGGCCCAGCCCCAGGGAAGAAAGTAGGCATCATTTTCCTGCGGCATATCCTCATTGATTCCATATACATAAGCCCGGTCAAGACCATACAGGTCGATCATGGCGGTGCGGAGATCCCCTACCGTAGCAATAGCATCTGTTTCATCGAACATGGAAGTTCCGTATTTTTCTTTTAAATAAGATACGGCATCGGATACGCGCTCCGCATCGGAAAGGAAAGCCGGTACTGCGTCTTCTGTGAACGGAGAGTAAGTAAGGTGCCGGTACAGACGGATGCCGCCGAACGTCAGAGCCCCGGCTCCCAATACCGCGCAGAGGATCACGACTGCCATACGGATACTCTGTGACTTCGGGTTTGCCATAAGAAGCGCTGATTTTACCTGCGATACATCCGCAAAGCGCTCTTCAGGCGCAAAGGCCGTACATTTACGGATGATTTTTGAGAGCGGCCGGTATATCCTGATGTTGGGATTCTCCTTTGTACTGCCGGTCAGGAGGAAGCGAAGCACGATTCCGAGGGAATAAATGTCCGTCCTGGCATCCGTCTGAGAGAAACCGTATTGTTCGGGAGGCGCATAGGCGGGTGTGCCGAAAAACACGGTATCCGTATCCCGGTCGCTGCGGTACACACGGGCGATATCAAAATCGATCAGGGAAATGCCTCCGTCCGGACGGATAATGATGTTCTGCGGTTTGATGTCACGGTGGATGATCGGTTTGTCACGATGATGAAGATATGCGAGGATATCGCAGAGTTCAGTAGCGATCTTTATGATCTCTTTCATCGAAAGGTCCTTTTCCTCCACATAAAGACTGAGCGGCATACCTTCGATGTATTCCCGTACCGCTATGAAGATAGTATCATTTATGAAGGATGCAGTCTGTTTCGGGAGGCCTTCATGATCCAGACCGTTAAGAAGACTGCTGTTGTCCGTGATCGCCCACAAGGAGCGGTCATAGCATTTTGCAATAAAGTCATTCCCTTCTTTATCCCGGACCAGAAAAGTGATGATCCCGAAGCCTTCTGAAAGGCATTCCATGATGCAGTACTTTTCCGGAAAACCCGGCGGGTACTCCGCGTCGTCGTACGAATCCATCAGCTCCCGGAACAGTTCTTCATTTTCCATTTCTACCGGCTCCCAAAACAGGCATGTCATAATCGTAAAGCATCTGCTGGACATCCATCAGCGTTTTGTGATTATGAAGACAGTAAGCGATTACGGCGTCCCGCCTGACCCGCGGATGCAGTGCGGCCGCTCTTGCAAATTTCAGCATCTGCTGGACTTCGTCAAAATCCTGTTCCAGAGCAAAAGCCAGCCTGATTACCATATCTCTGGACGGATTGCGCTCTCCCGAAAACAGCCGGTGGCCGTAGGATGAATCCAGATCCGCCCTGCGGATCACGGCTTCCGGCTTCTCCCCCCTTTTCTCACACAGACATTTAATATACTCACTGAATGCGGGCAGCTTTCCGGAACTGTCGCTGATCCGGAAATATGCCTCTGAAGAACGGGCAGCGAACAGCTTTGCCCAAAGTTCCTGTGTGGTTATATATGTTGATTTATCTTTCAAATGTATCCGTCCCCTCTCTTTTTGGCAGGTATTGATCGTTAAGAGGACACTTGTCCTGATTGCCGTTTGATTGTAAACCGATTCTATTTTACTATTTTCATCAGCTTCTTACAATTTCTTAATGACTCCACGACGAAGTAAGGCAGTTGTCAGTTGGATAAGCAGAGAGTGAGCCCCTCAAGATATGTTTAACGACAAGATCTTTTGATTGGTGACTA
>ONJN01000003.1 GCA_900318155.1 uncultured Eubacteriales bacterium | reverse complement strand
CTGACGCGAATATGATCCTTGAAATGAAGCTGCTGGGCTACAATGTACTACAGGTTCCCGCAATAATGCATTTGCGCAAGAGCGGAGAAAGCATGCACTCCGGAATCTGGAAGCCGGCAAAATATATGGTTCGTTCGACGATAGCATTGATCGTAGCCAAGATGAGAGGATGGACAAATAAAAAATGAATAAACACACAACGCAACAAGAAGACATTGATTTTGTCATTCTTTGGGTCGACGGTTCAGATCCCGAGTGGAGAAAACAAAAAAAGGAATATTCGCATGATTCAGATGACGACGACAGACCTGAAAGATACCGCGAATTCGGTACATTGAAATATTTGTTCCGCGGTATTGATAAATACGCGCCATGGGTCAGAAAAATTCATTTTGTTACATGGGGACATCTGCCAAACTGGCTTGATACATCTCACCCAAAGCTGCATATTGTAAACCACAAAGATTATATGCCGGCGGACTATCTGCCGGTGTTCAATTCCGATGCTCTTGAGCTTAACCTTCACCGGATCGACGGGCTTTCCGAGCGGTTCGTATATTTTAACGATGATATGCTGATGATAGATCACATAAAACCGGAGGATTTCTTTATCGACGGAAAACCAGTTGATATGCTTGCACTCCAACCCGTAGTCGCAAACCCGGAGAATCCTATCATGTCACGGATATTTATAAACAATTCACTGCTGATTTGCAAATATTTTGATAAGCGTACACAGATGAAAAAACTGAAATCCAAGTATTTCCATATCGGCTACCCATTGATGTATTGGATATATAATTGTCTGGAACTCGCCTTTCCACTGTTTACAGGATTTTATACGGTACATGGGGCATCACCTGTTTTGAAAAGCACCTTTGAAACGCTATGGTCAAAGGAAGGCGAGCTGCTCGACGAGGTAAGCCGGCATAGATTCAGAAGCCGCGACGATGTTAATCAGTACATCTTCCGTGAATGGCAAAAACAGACGGGAAATTTTGTTCCGGTTAATCTTCACCGTTTCTTTTGCTATCTGGATATCGCAAAGAACTTTGAAAAATCTATTTCAATTATCCGGAAGCAGAAACGCAAAATGATTTGTCTGAACGATCCGGGTGATAAAATCGATTTTGTTCCTGTCAGCAATGCTCTCTGCTCCGCGCTTGACTCAATTATGCCGGAACCATCGTCCTTTGAAATATTTACTCAAAAAATTTAACTAGATTATCTGATAGGTAGAAGGTATATGAATAAAAAATCAAGAACTGAATACTCCATGCGCAATTCCATGGTTGCCTTTATCGGCAAGATTTTGGTTTTACTTTTTGCTTACGCTTCCAGAGTGGTTTTTATCCGTGTTTTGGATGTTGAATGTACTGGAGCTTATGGGTTATTTAACAATATTCTGATTATTTTTTCACTCAATTCTCTGGGGATTGACACTGCCCTTGCATTTATGCTATACGCGCCTCTTGCCCAAAATGACAGGATTAGTCAGCAGACTCTGATTCAAGCCTTTCGGCGTGTCCATTTGATGATCGGCGCAATTGTCATGGCTGCATCTACCGTATTATATTTCCTGCTCCCGGTGTTTTCGGCAGAAGCCGTTTCAATTCCGGATATCGGTATTATTTTCTGGCTGTTTGCCGGAAACGTATTTTTGGGATATTTCCAATCCCACAAACAGATAATTCTTCTGGCTGACCAGCAGAATTACATCAATGATCTGTATGAATCCGGACAGCTGATCCTGCAGTATCTTGTTCAGATCGTTGTTCTGCTAACTACAAAAAGCTTTCTTCTTTACACTCTGGTATTTTTTATTCTTATCATTCCAAAAAACCTCATCTCCGCGGCTCATACGACAAAGCGTTATCCGTATCTAAAGGAGAGTGTCCGCACATCACTTAATTCTGGTGAGCGGATTATGATGCGGAAAAACATCTGGGCTATCCTGATAAGAAAATCCGGATATCAGCTGCAGCAGTTTACGGATACGCTTCTGCTATCCGGATATTTCGGTCTGCTATCGATGGCGCGGTATGCTAATTACAGCCTCATTATCTTGTCTATAGGGCTTTTGATCGAAAAGATTATAAACGGCATTATGGGAAGCGTCGGTAATCTTGGAGTTACTACTGACCGTGATAAGGTCGAGAACGTCTTCAACGCATCACTGATGCTGACATGTATTATGTTCGGTATTATTTCGATCGCTCTTTTTGTGGTCGTTGGACCGTTTATTGAAATGAGCTTCGGTAAGTTGTATGTCTTCCCTATCAACATCACATTGGTACTGTGCATTAATCTCTATTTCAAAGGAATACGTACCATTACAAATGTTTTCCGCAATTCTCTCGGGCTGTTCCGGCAGGCGCGATATATGGGTTTTATTGAAGCAGGCGTCAATGTTGTGTACTCCATTGCTGCGATTACGATTTTTGGTGAAATCGGTATCTTTATCGGCACAACACTGAGTATGCTGACGGTTCCGATCT
The DNA here is from genome assembly GCA_900318155.1 of uncultured Eubacteriales bacterium. Classification (GTDB taxonomy): domain Bacteria; phylum Bacillota; class Clostridia; order Peptostreptococcales; family Anaerovoracaceae; genus Aminicella. Next base: position 65 of record ONJN01000003.1, on the reverse strand, counting down.
GGATGGAGCCGTGGGCTTTATACAGAGACTATTTCGAAAAAAAGCTCTGGATATACTTTATCCGT
>ONJN01000173.1 GCA_900318155.1 uncultured Eubacteriales bacterium | reverse complement strand
GACTGAATTTTTAGTGCGTAGGTCACGGAGTGCGGGAAAAGACTGAATTTTCGGTGAAGAAAGGGCGCGGGGACGGGTATTTAACAGGCATCGACAGTTGCAGGACGGATATTTACCGTGAACGCGTTATTTATCGGTTCTTTTATATCAAATCGTCCTGAATTTGCGATTTGATATAAAAAAAGTGGTAAAAAGTCGCGCGGCCGCGCTGCGCACAGCGTATCAGGAATTAATCGGCCGGCTTAGAAGAGCCGCGCAGCCGGAATTCATTCACAGCGGCCGTTCCGCATTTTTCTTGAAGAATCACGAAAAATAGAGTATTATATACAGGAACGATCACATGGAAGGAGTACAAAATGAGTTCCAAGAAAACGAGAAAACGTTACAAGAAAGACTCTTATACGAATACAAGCAGCACCAAGAACAAGCTCTGGATCAAAGTTGGCGTCATTGTACTCGCCGTAATGATGGCCATCATGTTCAGCATTCCGGCAATCTTATATTTTCGTTAAAGCAGAATGACGCATTCATTTTCTGACCGGGATGAACGCTGCAGTCAATGCTGCAGCCAGAGTTCAGAAAATGATGAGTTTCAGAGAAAACGAAATCTTCCGCGCAGCGCCGTGCAGGCGCCGCAGCCGGAAGATTTTTTCTTTTCCCATAAAAAACTGATTCCATAAAAGACTGACGATTTCGTGAAAAGCCAGACGACCCTGCCCGCCAGCCGCCGGAATAACTCAAACTGGGATGTTGGACGTATTCAGAATATTCAGTCCGCACCCGAACCTGAGCAGCGACTCGATTCCCTGGTCCGGCTGCCGCAGGCCCGGCACCCCTACTCCAGCTCCGCCAGGATATCTGGAAACGGCTCCAGACTCCGCTTCAGAATCCCGTTCATCAGCGCGATCGCGATCCCGTAATTGGTGATCGGCACCCCGCGCCGTCCGGCAAAGTCGAGACGATAATTCATTTCACGCTCATTCAGCATACAGCCGCCACAGTGCAGCACCAGGGCGTACTGTTTCAGATCGTCCGGGAAGTCACCGCCGGAACTCGTATCGAACTCAAGGTCAAAGCCGGTAAACTTCTTAATCATCTTCGGCAGTTTATCCGTGCCGATGTCTCCGCACTGCCTGTGATGCGTGCAGCCCTCAGAAATCAGGAGACGGTCACCCTCCCCCAGTTTCTCAAGACAGGCCGCGCCCTGCACCACGGTGCGCAGATTTCCTTTATACCGCGCGAAGAGTATCGAAAACGAAGTCAGCATGATATCCTCCGGCACGATTTCGGCAACCTTGCCAAAGACCTGTGAATCAGTGATGACCATTTTCGGCTTCTTTGACAAAGACTTCAGCGTTTCAGCCAGCTCGGCGTCCCGCGTGACCACCGCGGAAGCACCGGCCTCCAGGATATCCCGGATCGTCTGTTGCTGCGGCAGAATCAGGCGGCCCTTCGGGGCGGCTTTGTCAATCGGGATCACCAGCACGATGACATCGTTCGGCTCGATCAGATCGCGGATCAGCTGCTTCTGATTTCCGGCCGTACCGGCAAAGCGCCCGATCATTTCCTTCAATTCAAAAATATTGATGTCCTTTTCCGCGCTGATAAGAATTGAACGCTCGTTCTGTTCCGTTCCCGCGCCCCCGATAGCTGAATCCGCAGTACCGGTTTCCCCGCTTCCCGGCGCCCCGCCGCCCGGTTTCCCGGAACCCGCCGCCGGCTCGTCTTCAAGCAGATCGCACTTATTATACGCGATCACGTACGGAATTTTCCGCTCCTCAAAAAGCCCGATCAGCTCTTTATCCGCATCGGTCAGCCCGCGCGTCACGTCCGCGACGAGCACCGCGATGTCGACCCCGTGAAGGACCTTCTTTGTCCGTTCGACTCGCAGGTCACCAAGCGAGCCTTCATCGTCAAAGCCCGGCGTATCAATGATCACGACCGGTCCCAGCGGCAAAAGCTCCATCGATTTCCTGACCGGATCGGTCGTCGTCCCCTTCACGTCCGACACCACGGCGATCCTTTGTCCCGTAATGGCGTTCACGACACTTGATTTTCCGGCATTTCTGATCCCAAAAAACCCAATGTGAATCCGTTCTGCGGATGCTACTTCATTCAGTCCCATTTAAATAACCTCTTTTCTGATATCTCCCCTGTCCGTCACAATCTGATACCCGATCGTACTCATTCGTAAATCGAGGCAATGCCTGCACTGAGCCGATTCATCGCCCGTACAGATTTTGTCATTATACAGTTTATACTGCTCCCGCACCTCCGTCGGCGAAAGATTCGGCATGATGACGTTGGCACCGGCTTCCACGCCCTTCTCCCGGCCCCGCGGATCAATCGTTCCGAGTGCGGTCGTTGCCGGCAACAGTACCGGCGGATGGATCAGCCGGATGATCGACAAAAAGTAAAGCGTCCAGTCCAGCGTACCGGCCGGCACATCGCGGAACGGCGTGTCTTTATGCGGAATAAACGGTCCGATCCCACACATTTCCGGCTTGAAATCCTCGAGAAATTTCAGATCCTCAGCCAGCGTGCGCGTTGTCTGATACGGACTCCCAACCATAAAGCCTGCCCCGACGTCGTAGCCGATTTCCCGCAGAACCTGAAGGCAGTGCATCCGGTTGTCAAAAGACATCTCCGCCGGATGAAGCTTTTCATAATGCGCTTTGTCCGCCGTCTCATGGCGGAGCAGGTACCGGTTGGCTCCGGCGTCAAAAAGCCGCTGATAGCTCTCGCGGCTTCGTTCGCCGAGCGAAAGCGTAATCGCGCAGTCCGGGAATCTTCCGTGAATCTTTGACACCAGATCCGCCAGAATATCGTCCGTGTAATACGGATCCTCGCCGCTCTGCAGCACAAAAGTCCTCAGCCCGAGCTCGTATCCCTCTTCGCAGCACCGGAAAATTTCATCCGGCGAGAGGCGGTACCGCTCCAGATTCGCGTTGCTCCTGCGGATTCCGCAGTAATAGCAGTCGTTTTTACAGATATTGCTGAACTCGACGATCCCGCGCAGAAAAATCTCATTCCCGTAGATGCGCCGGCTCACAGCCGAAGCCTTCTCTGCAAGCAGCGCCTGCGCCTCATCCGTCTTATTCACGATCAAATACTCATATTCATCGACCGACAAAGAATGTTCCCTCTCAAGCCGCTCGATCAGCTCCAGTAATTTCCCGTCCATTCTCGCTCTCCGTTCTGCTTTCGCTCAATTCTGTTCCGTATTATAATTATTAATGACCAGATTGAAGGCATTTCAAACACGCAAAATCAAACATATCAAAAAAGTATGCTTTTAATTTTCCGGCTCCACTCGGAAACCAGCCTTTCAAGTGACCAGACCGCGTTGGCCGGACTGGTAGACGGCAGCTTCACGGACGCGATCCCGGTTTCCGGAAGAATCTGTTTCCGATAAATTTCATCCGCTTTGGCACCGTTTGTAAAAATACCGTCCGTGATCTGTGTCTGATCAATCAGCGGCCGCAGATCGTTCACCCGGACGTCCCGGATCGAGCCGTCGCTCGAACCCGTGATCGTACAGCTCTCGATCACATCCCAGAGCGCAATGTGGTTTCTCAGCAAAAAATCAATTTTTTCTATGACGGTTTCCGGGACCGAATCCTCGCAGACAGCCGCCATGACTTTCCAAAAGCGATTGCGCGGGTGCCCGTAGTAAAAGTTCTGCTCCCGTGATTTCACAGATGGAAAACTTCCTAAAATGAGGATTCTTGAATTACTGTCAAAAACCGGCCCGAACTGATGATGAATCCGTTCTTTTTCGCTGTCTGTTCGTCCGGAAAGTCCGGACTGTCCGTTTCTGTCGGTTCTTCGGTCGGGCTGCCTGGATTGATCGGGCCAGTTGGATTGTCCGGATCGATCAGACCTGCCGGGCTGCCCGGATCGGTTGAATTGTTTCAGGTTCAGTTTACGTTTGTCTTTCATTATTCTATTTGTCCTGCAGCATCCATCGGCACGACCGCAAGTTTTTTCCCAAGAGGCGCGAGAAGCTTTATAACCGTATCGATCGTCGGATTTGTAGTTCCCTTTTCCATGCGCGCAATCACGGGTTGGCTTACGCCACTAAGTTTTTCTAAATCCCGCTGGGAAAGCCCTTTTTCGTTTCTAGCCTTAATTAATTCACAAATCAGAGCAACCCGCAGATCGCTTTCAGCAATCTCCTCTTTGGTGAAAGCTTTCTTTTCAAAATCTTCCCAACTGCTGCCAACCGGGCTGTATATCATTCTGTTTCACTCCTTTCGAGCATATCCACAAACCTTCTTTTTGCCGTTGCAATCTCCTTTTTCGGTGTTTTCCGGGACTTTTTAATAAAATGATGGAGGAGTACAAATCCTCCCTTATGCCACCCAGCAAACAATACTCGGTTGCGCAACGGCCGCAGTTCCCATATATCACCATCAATATGCTTTACATAAGGCATCCCCGCATTTGTTCCTTTTATCATAAGAATTCTAATATAATCACGAATCTTATTAAGATTTATGCGGCTGTATTTGTCATTTCTTTCATTTAATCTCTCCAAGTATGCTCGAACTGGTTCATATCCATTTTTGTCCTGATAAAAATGGATCTTGTACATTTTGTCTCCTTTTATACTAAATCTATGATAACTTATAAATTATCATGTTACAATAGTGATTGATACAATCTTATTAATTCAGTTCTTTGCAAATATTTACCTGTTGCCATTCATCACTATTAAATTCCTGTTTCCTCAATTATCGGAGTACTGTAATTGACCGCCTCGGCTATTCGAAAACTATTTCTTTCAGTAAGCAATCACCTCGGCACAATGACGAAAAGCGACGCCCTTTGTCAGAAGCATCTTCTGCCTCTTTCTTGGACAAAGTCAGAAACGACGTGTTTTGTTCGTATCTGTATTATAGCAGATTTCCCGCAAAAACGCAAACATTTGTTCGTTTTTTCTTCCATATTTTTACACCATTCTCGTTGGTCCTGGTGCGAATTCAAGGTGCGCAGTCACGATCCGCTGCGGCAATCACGACAAGCCTGTCCGGTTCTATGCTTCAGCAAGGCGGGATCCCACGCGGCCGCCCGGTTCAGGAACTGATCCCGGAACTGAACCGACGGGTCGTGACTATTCCCATTCATAAGCGTCGGGCTCACTGCGTGGCCGCCCGTTTGTCAATACCTCAGCGTCATGGCGCGGCGCGCCCGGCCTTTGCCAGTTTTTTTATTTCAAACCGACAAAACCAGCAAAAAAATATAAAGGATTTATAATCTTCCGCCCAACTAAATATTTGTGCAGCAAAATCAGCCCTCCCGACTTGACTACAGTCCAGAAACAGGCTGATTTCTTCTATTTTTATACGTCTACCCGGATAATCATTCGCGACAAGGAGGATTTTTATATCAAACCACATTTTCAGGACAATTTGATATAAAAACTCTGTCAAACGGCCCTTTTTTCACCGAATAAGTATTCAGGCGTGGCTTTTTCCGCCCCTGATATTCTCTTCAGCCCTTTGTCGCCTTTTTCCGCCGGTAAACTCTTTCTCTCCCGTCAGTTCAGTCCTTTTTCATCGGTAAAAGTCAGAAAAGCAGCGCTTTCCCCGCACCCCAAAGAACCTGCAATGGAGAACCCGCAATGGAGAGCCTACAATGCTCTATTATAATGAAAACCCCGCGCCTGACGCGGGGTTTCATTTTTATCAAACAAAGCTAAGCCGCCCCCTGAGCGACAATGGGGAGCCGCACTCCGTACTCTGACCAGCAAAGCCGCTTCGCGCCCGCAGCCCGGGAAAGGTAAACCGCGCCGGGATTCGGCGGAATCATGTCACAGCAGCTGCCCCGGCTCTTACCGATACGGCTCAGCCCGGGCGGCCGCCTCAGCGCGCTTTCAGAACGCTCGGTTCCCAGAGGCCGCCCCGCGTTTTCGACCATTACGGAATCCCGGCCATGCCGGTACCGGCTACTCAACCTCTACGAGCCAGCCTTCCGGCGCTTCAATTTCGCCCATCTGAATGCCGGTCAGCGTCTCACGAAGCTTCTTCAGCACCGGACCCATTTCGTCCATGCCCGACGGGAACGCGATCTCTTTGCCATGATCGTTGACACTGCCGACCGGCGCGATAACAGCCGCCGTTCCGCAGACGCCGCACTCCTTGAAATCGTTCAGCTCTTCCAGGCGGATCGGCCGTTCCGTAACTTTGAGTCCCAGATAATGCTCCGCCACATAAAGCAGCGAACGGCGCGTAACGGACGGAAGGATTGTATCCGACTTTGGCGTAACAATCTCATCGTCCTTTGTCACGAACAAAATATTTGCTCCGCCGGTTTCCTCAATGTACGTACGGGTCGCAGAGTCAAGATAGAAATTCTCGCTGAATCCTTCGCGGTGCGCAGTTTCAATTGCGTGGAGACTCATAGCGTAGTTCAGTCCCGCTTTGATATGGCCAGTTCCGTGCGGTGCCGCGCGGTCAAAGTCCGAAATTTTGACGCGGATCGGTTTGACGCCGCCCTTGAAATACGGTCCGACCGGAGTCGTCAGGATTCTGAACTGGAACACGTCAGCCGGCGCAACGCCGATAACGGAGTTGAAGCCGAACATGAACGGACGAAGATACAAAGTCGCCCCGGAACCGAACGGCGGAACCCAGTCTTTATTTGCCGCAACGACCTGCCTGCACGCGTCGACAAAGCGATCAACCGGGAACTGCGCCATCTCAAGTCTGGCCGCGGTGCCGTACATTCTTTCTGCGTTAAGATCCGGTCTGAACATGACAATTCTGCCGTTCTTTTCCTCATACGCCTTCAGCCCCTCAAAACAGGTCTGCGCGTACTGAAGCACGCATGCGCATTCGCTCATTGTAATCGTATGATCCGGGGTCAGCGTGCCCTCATCCCATTTTCCGTTCTCATACATTGATACGTAGCTGTAATCTGTCTCTGTATATGAAAAAGTCAGATTTCCCCAGTCGAT
>ONJN01000172.1 GCA_900318155.1 uncultured Eubacteriales bacterium | reverse complement strand
TAAACGTATTTCTGGCTCATTTATATTCTTCCTCCTCTTTAACTATAATATCATACCAAAATAACGGGAAAATATCTATTGTTTTCAAATAATAAGAAGTAAAAATCAGATCAAAAATTCACGAAAAAGCATATCTGAGAGTTACTCTAAACATATAATAAACATGTGACTCTCACTTAACATAAAAACCGGCTGGATCTGCTACTTCCAGTCGGTTATTCCCTTATTTATAATATCTCATCGCCAGTAATAATGCTCCAATCGATTTTGCCTCGTTATTGACATAACCGCTGACCGCGTATCTATTTATGTCTGATGTTACACCTGAACTTGCCAACGTATTTATTAATGTCCCATCAACGATTCTGTCAGATACCATTGCATTAAAACCTCTTATTCCTGCCAGATGGTATTTTTCGTCCTTGAGAATCCCTTTCCGATAACCCTTAAGCAGACAGTAGCTTAACATGCTGGAACCGCTTGACTCAGGTATGTTGTCTGTGATTTCCTCACGATGATCAATGACGTTATACCACAGGAATGTTTCATCATCCTGCCATTTCAAAATGCCATCCATTAATGTCTGGAAATACTTCTGGAGAATGACCCCTTTTTCATCAGGCATGTTGAGTGCAGCCTCAAGCAACGCCATTGAGAACCAGCCATTTCCTCTGCCCCAGCAGACCCCATTGGTTATCTTTTCCGCAACGCAATAACCATGGTAAAGCACACCGCTGTCGCTCATCATGTTTTCACAGGCAAAACTGATTCTGTTGAAGATATCATCCCACAGTTTTTCACTGCTTACCGTATTACCGGCAAGGTCTGTAATCTCTATAGTACCTTTATCAATCGACTGAGCCAGTCGTGACATGAATATCTGGGTCATATAGAAACTGTCGCCGCAGAAGTTCCAGCGAACCCATCCTTTTGTTGGTACACCGTCTCTTTCACTGTGCTGCAGCATGTTTCCGGCCTCTGGATAAACTGTTTGTTTTTCCATTTCATGATATACGAAATTAATCGCCTTTTTATATTCAGCAACCTGATTCCGATTCAGTTTACCGCTGTTTATCAAGTCAATCATTCCGGCAGCAGTAATAACTGAATCAACCTCTCCATAAATGTAATGAATTATGGAGCCATCACTTTTAATATGCTGATCATAATACTTTATGATCTCTTCACTGTATTTATCAATGTCACTTTCAAGGAATCCTTGAATCATATGTCCCGTAGTATAGATCCAGCTGTTTTTAGAATTGTCATAATACCAGGTAAACTGCCCCTTGGTATAATCATCCTTAATATTATCCTGGTATACCTTATCAACATACTCCGTCAACTTACCCAGGATTTCAGGTCTGACCTCCGCATAATCACGGGCTCTGACTGCTTTGGCTATTCCAGGGAAACTGCTGTCCTTAAAAATTACATCATCTTCGATAAAGTACAGATAAGCCGATGTATCAAAGTTTGTGTAAGAATTAGGACTGTAGCTGCCATTGTGCCATAACACAGCCTTACCTTCAACATCAGCAACAGGTCTGGCATTTCTAATATTGCCCGAACCGTTATCCTCCTGATAGACAGTTTTGATCAGTTTGATTTCGTCCGGCATTATTTCATATATTTCAATAATATCCCTGTCATCCTGATTACGGGCAGTCACGATTCTGTCTTTCTGTATGAATGACGCACCCAGCTGGTACTTGTTGGTATAAAGATCCTTCCCGCCAGCACAGATATCGTTTATGCTGCCTGCATCATATAATCTGAAGACACTATCACTCTTTCCTTTTGGATCAAAAGATGCATAAAGGAATCGCGGTTGGGTTAATTCCGTAACAGCTATATCAAACAGTCGCTGTTTCCTGTTTTCTTCAGGTGAAAGCACAATATCAAATCTGTCAAAGCTGATGTTGCTGTTACCCAATACTGTTACCCCATCGGAATTGTACATATTGCCTGTCTGCGGATCAAGGAATCCCATTCTGATATCGTTACTGTCTCCGGAAGGATTTGAATACATCAGCACTCTGATAAGACTGCTGTTGCTTACCTCTGCAAAACGGCAGTAGTATTGTTGAGAGGCCTTAACCAGAATAACCTCGTCACTCCAGTTTCGGCCATCTTCTGAACTGCGGTATGCCCACGCAGTATTGTTGACTCTATAAAACAGACAATATCCTTTTTCTGTCTCAAGTATCTGGCTATAGCATGTCTGTCCAACTGATTCCAAAACAATAGCCGTACTGAAACTGCTTATATCCAGGACATCATCTGAAATGCGGACATATATCTCCTTGCCCTTATTATGGCCGGTAGAATATGCACACATTATATGGCCGTCTTTCATCTTCTTTACTGCCAGTCCATTATGATCATCTACGGTAGGAGACTTTTTCAGTATTGTCTTTGTAACTTTGGCAACAGAGTCATCATACTCAGCAATTCCGGCAAATCCCTCTTTAGTTGTAAAACCCCAGAAAACCTTCAAGTCATCACTTTGATCAGAGAAAACCTGTGGATAGTACCACCAGCTCCAGATCATGTCCTCATTGCTTTCCTGCGTTTTATTTAGTGCTTCAAGATGCCATTTGGCATACAGAGTAATATCCCCTGCAATTCTGCTGTCGATATATTCAATTGAATTTCTGAAGGCACTGTCTGTAAACCAGCCTGCGAATGTATAGTAATCCCTGGTACACGGCTTCAGCATGATGTAATCTCCTGCCAGATAACTGTCCGGATTCTCAGCACTGTTTGTTCCTTCATTCATAACATATCTGATCGCATACCTGTCGCGATTCTCTGAGCCATTTATTTCTTCTTTATCACAGCCAAATATCCTGCATACTGTAGTATCACTGATCACACTTGTGCCACCAAGAACCTTACCATTATATATCGTGTTACTTTCGACATATTGTCTGGCATCTTGATAACGATTCTCTGAAACCAAAAGAATCGGGGCCTTATAAAGATATCCCAGAAGCCCGCCGCACAAACCATCCGGATAGTTACCTGAAAATGCCACTAAGGCAAATTCTGCCTGCGGGAAATACTCTTTGGCAATCTTATATGATGTTTCCTCACGATTAGCGCCCTGCAGTCTTCTGACACTGCCATATTCTGTCAGTTCATTTTCAATACTGCTGTTAACGGCATTAGTTCCCCCAAGTATTGTTATCCTGTCAAATTCATTCACTGACAGAAATGCTTTCTGGCTGGCATTAAGACCGTCCTTAGCCACCAGAAGAACCGGTAAACCGCATGATGATGCACTCAGACTGTCAGCATAGCCTGTTCCAGTGCACACCATTAATTCCTTGCCAAGGTCTGCTGATTCCTTTAATATCCGCAGGTTCGTCTCATAGCGATTGGCTCCCTGAATACGCCTGGTATCTGTTTTGGCAATTGATTTCAGCTTATTCTCAACTGCTGAAGAAACCGCATTTGTTCCTCCCAGAATATAAATCCTGCCTTCCTGGGAAATATGGTTCTTTACATATGAAACAATCAGATCAGAATTGCTGTCATTTATCAGCATTATAGGAGCATTAATTACTGTGGACAGATATGAACCCGTCAAGGCATCCGGATAATTAAGTCCACTGCAGATAATGATACTGTCGAATTTATCACTGTGATTCTTTTCCAGTACAGCATCAGCTACCGAGATGGAAGTTTTATAACGGTTAGATCCACTTATGCGTATAACTGTTCCGGGATAATATGTCTCCCGTTCAACCTTCTGAAAAGAACAGGTAAATGAACCCCGGCATAACACCCCGGCAAGTATGATCAGCATTATTTTTCTCATATTGAATTCATACATATATAAATCTCCAACATATTAACAGTATTTATCTGATTATCTGAATATTCACATTTTCTATATTATATCACATAAAAAAATGAGTCAGATAAGGTCATCCGAAATAAAAAGTCCTGACCACCAGGTCAGGGATCTTTTCATAAGCACAAAAAAACCGGCAACTTGCTATTTTCGCAGGGGCAGGCCCAACTATCTTCGCCGTTAAAGTGC
>ONJN01000168.1 GCA_900318155.1 uncultured Eubacteriales bacterium | reverse complement strand
TGAAACCGCTTTTGTATAATACTCATCCTTTGCGACATCCGAGAAGTCACTGGTCTTCGTCGCATCCGGCTGGCCTGCTGCACGCCACAGGAAAGTCACTACCTGCGCTCTTGTGCATCCGTTATTTGGAGAGAAGGTCGTATCTGTAGTTCCTTTGGTGATATTGTTTTCCACGGCCCATGCGACGGCTTCTGCATAATATGCATCATCTGATACGTCTGTGAATGAGGCAGCCGCAACACTCACAGGCAATAATCCAATCGTCACAGTGCTTATGGTCAAGATCAGCACCATGAACAAACGGAGTATTCTGTTTCTCTTTTGCATGTAATTCTCCTTTCCATTTTTCTTTTTAATCTATCATCTTAACTTAGTTGTCGTACTTATAGTTGATAGTATTATATCACAACGCTTCTGTATTTTCATCAGTTGCATTAGCCATCCACATTCTTCACCTTCGCCACAGGCCCAGTCTCTCACATCTCCAGCATCTCCCGTCTCTCACACTGTGAATAACCTCCCCCGGCACACTGCCTCTAAAAAAGCAACAAAGCGAGAGGGCTGTTACACCTTCTCGCTGTCTGTTCATCACAACGCTTAAAAAAACAAAGCACAGAACCGGAGTCCTGCGCCTTGATGTGGTGATTTGTAAGGTGTTTGCACGTTTGTTTTTTAGGAGAGTTTTATGAAAAGTATTCTGCTTGCTATTGTTTCTGTCTTCAGGAAGATTACCGCTTCTCCCTTCGACAGTTATAGAGTAACTCTCCCGTGTGATTGATATAGGGTGTGAGTTTGAAATATCGGTATCGATTATGTGATAGATTGGTGAATCAATCTTTGATCTGATTATTGAATAAAGAACAGATATGGATAAGTATAGACAATAATCAGACTCCCGGAAGTACAAAATTTAACCTGAGTTTTACATTTCGATACCCTTTGATTTAACATCGTTCATCTATGATATACACATAAACAATCAGGAGGAAGACACTATGTTGATTTCCATAGTTAAAAATGATGATATCCGCGAATTGGAGAGTTATACATTCTTTCCATATTTAGACATACTGCGGATCTTCATCAGACTGAAATCTCAATCGAAAGTGCCTTAAATGAAGGAATAAAAACCAACATTCACTGTAGATAATCTCAAACTTGTAAAAGAACTGGTACAAGGATTATCCAGTCGTATGTTTTCAGTACAGTAAATGGAGGAAAGCTAAATGAGCATCTTTTCAGTTTTTACTTTATTCGGAGGTCTTGCCTTTTTTCTGTTCGGCATGCATGTCATGTCACAAAATCTGGAGAAAGTCGCAGGCGGCAAACTGGAAAACACATTAAAACAGATGACGTCCAATCCATTTAAAAGCCTTGCACTCGGTGCCGGCATTACGATTGCTGTCCAGTCTTCATCAGCATTGACTGTTATGCTGGTAGGTCTGGTCAATTCAGGTATCATGCAGTTGGAACAGACCGTCGGCGTGATTATGGGATCGAATATCGGTACCACCCTTACGGCATGGCTATTAAGTACAGCCGGAATCCGGAGCGACAATCTTTTAATTTCAATGTTAAAACCAGAAAACTTCGCTCCTGTTGCAGCATTCATTGGAATCGTCCTCCTGATGATGTCGAAAAGCAGAAAAAAACAGGATATCGGAAGTATCCTGATCGGATTCGCAGTACTGATGTTCGGCATGAATCTGATGAAAGATGCTGTTTCTCCACTGGCGGAGATGGAGAGTTTTTCAAGGCTGCTCATCGCTTTTCAGAATCCGCTTGTGAGTGTGGCGTTTGGTGCCGTGTTCACTGGTATAATCCAGTCCTCGGCTGCATCAGTGGGTATTCTGCAGGCATTATCCCTGACCGGTTCCATTTCCTATCGAATGGCGATACCGATAATAATGGGACAGAATATCGGAACCTGTGTGACGTCACTGTTATCATCCATCGGAGTGAATAAAAACGCAAAAAGAGTATCTGTTGTCCATATTTCTTTTAATATCATCGGAACAGCAGTCTGTATGATCGTTTTTTATGGTCTCGATTCCCTGATCCATTTCAGTTTTACTGACAGATCCATCAATCCGGTTGAAATCGCAGCAGTTCACTCTATTTTCAATATCGTGACGACATTGATATTGCTTCCCTTTTCAAAGCAGCTCGTAAAGCTTTCCAGAAGAATCATCCCTGAACCTGAAGAAACAGAACCGGAAACATTCGTCCTTCTTGATGAACGCCTGATCGAAACTCCGCCTCTTGCTGTATCTGAGTGCAGGGAACGTACAAAGGAAATGGCATTCGAAGCAAGGAAAGCCCTGCAAGATGCTCTGGAAATGATGTTTACTTTTACAGAACCGACAGAACAGAGTGTATTGAAAAAAGAACAGAAAATCGATGAGATGGAAGACCAGCTCTTCACATTTCTTCTGAAGCTTTCTGCAGTCAGTCTGACAGATAAAGATAATCGCACCATTACAGAGCTTCTACACGGTATCAGCGATTTTGAACGGATCAGTGACCATGCGGTGAACATCATTGAAATCACAAAGGAAATGGACAGGAACCATCAGAGCTTTTCCGATAAAGCAAAATCCGATTTTGACACATTATCAGCTGCCCTGACAGAAATCATGGAGTTGACGGTTATTGCCTTTACCAATCATGATGTCGATACAGCACTCTGTGTTGAACCGCTGGAGGAAGTCATTGACCAGCTCTCTGCAGAGATCAGAAGAAAACACATTGCCAGACTCCGTAGTGGAGAATGTAATCCGGAACTGGGCGTTTATCTGTCCGACCTGCTCATCAATTGCGAAAGGGTTTCGGATCATTGTTCCAATATCGCTGTCTCTATTATACAGCTCGATCAGTCAGTTCTGAGCAGTCACGAGTATCTGAACGATCTGAAAACCGGACAGTCAGCTTATTTTATTGAAAAATATCATATTTATTATAATAAGTATCGATTGGCGGAAGAGTAAATTATCATTTGAATGGTTTCTGTTTTATCTCATTTATTTTTGTTTTTTCGGTCTTTTTTTAAAAATTCAGACTTGAATACGGTGACTGTTCATTATAAAAGGTCAACTCCACTTCAATACTGCTGGTATTATTAAATACAGTTGACAAGGGATTGGTCTTCAGGATACAATAATAAAGGTTTAGGGAGTAGCTCGCATGTTGCAGACATGTGATATATTTCGTCAATACGGGATTTGATGTAAAATCCCCGGAGTATGTTTAAGTAGCGAGACTTTACCTCAGGTTTTTCTGTGGTGAGGTCTCGCTTTTTTTATTTAAGGAGGACAAAAATGACTGTATTATTCTTTATTCTGTTAATTATTGGTTTTATTGTATTAATCAAAGGAGCAGATTGGTTT
>ONJN01000167.1 GCA_900318155.1 uncultured Eubacteriales bacterium | reverse complement strand
TCGATGTCTGACTTTTCCCGGACATTCTTTGTGCCGGGACCTGATTTCCCGCCGTTTCGGGCAGCGGTTGCCGGATCCGGCGCGATCCCGCCGTCCTCCTGCTGCGCGCCGAGAATGTCGTTGATGTATCGACCGGTATTTTTCAGTCTTTTCCCGCAGCTTCCCGCCGCGATCAGCGCAAAGATCTCCGCGTTCAGTCCCTGTTCCCGCACTTTTGTATACTGATCGAGCGGTTCAAGCATATTCTGCCCTTCAACGGACAAAGGATTTTCCCCGGAAACCGCCAGCGCGATTGTCACGCGGGCGCAGTCGGTCGGAGAAAACCGATTGCTGAATTCGCCGGATTTGACCGACAGACGGGCCGAATCGTAATACGTTTCTGAGTAGTTTTTCGGTACGATGCGGGCAGTCTCCCGATCCGTCAGAGTGCCGGCCTTTTTTAAGCGGGAAAATGCGATTACGGCCCAGCCGGCGTCGCTGTTTTCCGCGGCTGGTTCGGGAATTTCTTTTGCCAGATAAACAGCGGCTGATCGGATGGCTTTTGTCTGCTGATCCTGAAAAGACCGGCAGCCCGTTAGTGAAAGGACAAAGGCCAGTATCAGAAAGAGCAGTACCGACAGGAGGCAGAGCGCGGCTTTTCGCATCAGATTTCTATTTTTCAGTATGTTTTTTTCCATGTCCTATGATCCGTGATTTTATGTTTTCCTGAATCTGCCGGCGTTTTTCTTTTTTGCCTGCGCGAAGTTCCCGGAGCATCATTCTTCGGTCCTGTTCGTCTGCGGGCTGTGTACTGTAGGCGGCCCGCAGTCCGACTGCTTCGGCTTCCTGTATGACCGGCAGATCTTTGTCGGTCATGTACTGATAAATCGCGCAGACAGCGGCACTGCAGTCGTCATTGTGAAAATTTCTGTGCAGCCGGAGCCGGGTAATCATAGCCGGAATCAGCTTTTTTAGCAGATACAGGGCTGCTGCAATAATGAGAAACAGGGCGATCATCATGCCTGTTGCCGCGATGATGCGGCCCGGGGCGGTAGATTTACGTAAAATATTATCGTCAACTTCTGGTTTGGGTGGCGCTTCAGCGTTCTTTTTAACTGTTGCTTCACGTGCGGATTCAATGCCCCGACGCAGGTCCGCTTCCTTCATCACGTCTTTATAGACCGGGGTTACTTCGACCGGAACCCATCCGTAGCCGCTGATGTATATTTCGGTCCAGGCGTGGGCGCGGTCTTGAGTCACGTTGATAACAAAGGTTTCTTTTTTGCCGTTTTTGCTTTTCTTTTCGGCGCTGCGGGCGTCGGCTGGCGTCACTATGTAGCCTTCCACGTAGCGTGCCGGTATGCCCTGTGCGCGGAAAAGAAGTGACGCAAGGGTGGCAAAATGAATGTCGCAGCCCTTTTTTGTCTGCATGAAGTGGCCGATGAAATCGGCGCTGCCGGATGCATTAAAACTGTCTGTACAGATGTATTTTGACGATAGGCACTTTTCGACATCGTTAATAGACTGTCTGTAGTCCGGATACTCCGGCATTTTGTCCGGATTCTTTCTGAGGGTTCTGAGCAGTTGATTTTTCAGGCTCTGCGGAAGCTGCGTATAATTGCGGTAAGCGAATTCACTGTAAATACTCTCGGATTTATAGTAGTCGCGGATTTTGTCGTTCAGGTCTGCGGTAAAGAGGCGGGAAGCCTGGTCGGTCCATTCTGCGGTAAGGGCAGGTGAGGATTCGTATGAATAGCGACGGCTTCCGGTCAGTTTTTTGCTCTGAAGACAGGCCTGAGCGCGGTTCTCAGCACCGGGGATTTCACGGTCCGAAAGTTCGTATGGCGTGTAAAGCGTTTTTCGGCTTGCGTTTTTTACGTTGATCCGGATCGTCTGCCGGGTATCTGGGCTCGCATTCAGAATTTCGCTGACCACAGCAGGTTGCGTCAAAGAAGAAAAATTTGCGCGTGTGATCCAGTAAAACTGGTCGCGCGCCGCGTAGCATGTTTCATTCCCCAGCATTTTCCAACTGCTGTTTTGATAGACTTCGCCGACAAAACCACGAAGATAAAGGGATTCGGGGTGATCTGCGCGCAGAACGAGCGCCAATTTCTGCGTTTTATGTTTTCCGTTTTTCAGGTCAGATGCAGTGATGCGGCCGCGTGTCCTGTTTGTTGAATCGCCGTTTAACGATCTAAGATCGCCGGCGCTGAGAGAAGGGCGGTTAAAGCGTACAATTTCAATGAATTTGTCGATTTCGGCATGGGCATCGTCAAAATGCGATCTGATTTTTTTTATGACCGTGCTGTCATTTTCATTCAGTCCGGCTGCGAGCGGTGCAAAGGCAAGAATGACTGCCAGTGCAGGAATAAGCCAGCTGCGGATGTCGGAGACGGTCGGGGCCGACATTGTGACCAGGGCAGTCATCAGCGAAAATATGAAAAATGCCGTGATGTCTGGCGCGGGCGCGACACCTACAAGTGCCAGCGCCAGAAAAACGAGTAGATAAAACAGGAGCAGGAAGCGGAGCCGGCTCTTAATGATCAGTAAGCTGACCATTGTGATCAGCAGAAGAAGCAGCGTCAGGAAAACTCCTGGAAAAACACTGCTGGCGGAGCCTGTTGTCTGAAACCGCGGAAGCAGGATGAAGGCCGTTTCACCGAATTTCACAGCGGCGATATTCCAGGTCTGAAGGATGCTCGCGGACAACGGGCCGTGAAACATACCGGCCGGTGTATAGCTGAAGCCGAACGAAGAGATCAGGGCGCTGAAAGAGGAGACGCCAAGCAGCGCGGCGGCCATAAGGACGAGCAGATGCTCGCGGAAGCGGCTGCCGGCGCGTCTGTTTTTTTCTGTATTCTGTTCTTCAATCTGAATAATGGTAAACATAGAATGGCCTTGTATTTTCTGGATGCCGTGTTCTTAATGTGTATACGTACCTGGTTCGGGAAAAGATGATTTTTTCCCATAAATGCCGGACGGTTCAGCTTCTGTCTGCTAAAAGACTGTCACGTTGCTGTATTCGAACAGAAGTTCCGAAATTGATTCTGCTTCGCTCGCAATGAGATAAATATCGGAATAATTGTTTTGTTCTGCAGTGTCGATCAGCTCGGCCAGTTCCGCGTCGCTGATTTCCGGAAACCCGTTCCCGAGCAGCGCATACGCCGCGTCCCATAATTCACTCTCATTTGTAACCGGAAAAACCGGGAAGCGGCGTGATTTTTTGTCGAAACAGCATACAAAATGTGGTTCTCCCCGCGCATTCAAACCTGCGGACAGGGAGAGGGCGAGGGAGGCCAGTCCGCTTCTGGTTTTCGGAGAGGGTGATTTGTGATCACTTGTTTTGGTGGATATCGCATTAAACAATAGCACGCAGATCTTGTTTACCACCGGTTCGGACGGAATCCGAACTGTGAGTCCGCCGGTTTTGGCCGTCAGCTTCCAGTGAATCTGTTTCAGGGAATCGCCCGGACGGTAGTTTCGGAGCCCGAAAACCTCAGAAGGATCTGAACCGGATTTGTCGGGTGAATAGCGGAAACTGGCAGGGTTGTAGCGATTCTGAACAGTGCCGGTCATATCCGGCGGCAGCAGATCCGGTAGGATGAGCGTTTCAACGTCGGTGCATCTGCTGTCCGGTGAAGTGTCCATCTTAAAAATACCCAGCGGATCTTTCACGACTTGTTTTTTAACAGACAAAAGGATTCTGCCGCAGTTTGTCTCTGAAAACATAAATTTGCTTTCAGTCAGATGTCGCGGCTTCAGCAGCAGGTCAACGTATTGTATTTGCGTTTCGTCCGTCAAAAGGTTCCGGATCAGAATTTCCGCCCGGATCGGTACGGTCAGGAAAATGGTTGCGGTATGGCCCTGCAGCGTGACCGTGACAGGTTCGTCGATATGTTGCGTGGCAGGTGTCAGAAGTCGGAGATGTACTCGGCTTCTGAAGAAACACAGAGAGATCAGGCTCAGAAGTCCATATAAAACAACCACCAGCAAAAGTATGACCAAGGCTGTTGATGCCGTGATCAGAGCGGCCAGAAGAAGCAGCGCTGTAATAATAATGAAAGCGGGCAGTCTTTTTCTCATGTCTGTCCTCCGGACTGTGCAGAGCTGGTATCTGGTTTCTCAGCCTGTGGTTTGTCCGTTTCCCGCGTGGCCTCCGGTTTCCGAACGGATCCTGGTATCTGTGAGGCGTCAGGCTTCCGCGTGGCGTCAGGCTTCCTCGTGATATCTGGGTGCGGAACGGTTTCCAGTATTTCCCGAAGGATCGCGTCCGGCGTTTTTCGGTTTAATCGTGCTTTCGGATCCAGGATCAGTCGGTGTCGGGCACAGTCGAGGAAGACTTTGTCGACGTCTTCCGGTATGACAAAATCGCGGCCCTGTATGAAGGCGCGGGCTCTGGCGGCGGCACAGATCGAAAGCGAGCCGCGCGGGCTGATCCCGAGGCGGATCAGCGGATGGCCGCGCGTTTCTTCGCAAAGCGCCGCTACGTAGGTGTAAATCTTATCGTCTGTGTAGAGTTGGTCTGCGGCCTTTTGCATCTGCATGATGATTTCCGCGTCAGCGGCCTGCTCGACAGAATCGAGGGGATTATCCGCACTCTGAGATTTCATGATCGCAATTGCGGAGGCCCGGTCCGGGTAGCCGATTGAAAGCTGCATTGTAAAGCGGTCGAGCTGTCCTTCGGGAAGCGGCTGGGTTCCAGAGGTGCCGACCGGGTTCTGGGTCGCGATGACCATAAATGGCTGTGGAACTTTGTGCATACTGCCGTCGACCGTGATCTGACCTTCCTGCATCACTTCCAGAAGAGCGGACTGGGTTTTGCTCGACGTCCGGTTGATTTCATCCGCGAGCAGGATACTGCACATGGCGGCGCCCGGTACGTAACGGAAGCTGCCGGTCTGCCGGTCGTACATATTGAAACCGGTAATGTCCGACGGAACAACATCCGGCGTAAACTGAACGCGCCTGAACGGAAGAGCGACCGCTCGGCTGAGTGCAAGCGCCAGCGTCGTTTTGCCAACACCCGGGATATCCTCCAGAAGAATATGCCCGCGCGCGATCATGATCGTGAGTATTTTATCGATAATTTCTTCGTTGCCGAGAAAGGCTTTGCCTATTTCGGTGCGGATCGCGTTTATTGTATTGCTGAAAGCGCCGGGCTCAGCGGCGCAGGTGGTACTGTTGATATTCCGGTTTTTCATGATGTTTTCCTTTGCTGTATTTTAACTGCTTTGTCGCCGGGATTATATGAATTAATGGCGATGCCGCCTGAGGCTGCCCAAACTATCTGAATAACTTTTGTCTGGAAAGCAGGCGGACGATTCCGTATTTGATGCGGACACGCTCCAGCTTCCTGACAAAGGCCGGCCCGAATAAAAATATGAAAATGGTCGCAGAACCAGCGTGAAACAGATCGTACGGAAGGCCTGAAATGTATAGGATCCGTAGTGTTTCCAGACTGATCTCGCGCCCTCCCTGAAGGGAGGACGATGTGACCATTGAGCAGATGTTGATCAGGCCGCCGTATATGACAAAGGTCGTCAGGAAGGTGAAAAGCGACATGGACAGACCGGTAACGGGGAGACGGCGCCGCTGCAGAATAACGGCGGCAGCAAGTCCGACCGCTCCGAAAGCGTAGATGCGCCAGCCAAAAAAGGTCGGATCTTTGCCGGGTCGGAGGATGTAGCAGACCAGTGCGGCCATCAGCGCGGTCGCCATGCAGATCAGCGGTTTCAGGAAGACGTGGAAGTCGCTTTTTTGAGGGGAAGCAGCGGACAGTTCCCTGTCCGGCGGATTCAGTGTGCCGTCCGTATCTTCATATTTTCGGAAAATTTCCCCTTCCACTTCTGTCCGGCTGAATGCGAATCCTGCGAGGCAGCCGAGAATTCCCCAGCAGACCATTTGCCACGGTGTCCAGGGCCCCTGTCCGATATAGAAGTTGCAGACAAAACGTGACAGGGCTCCGATCAGAAAACCGGCTTCGGGCCCAAGAGCGGCGCCGGCGATGATTACCATCGCTGTTCCGGTTTGTGCGGGGACCGTCACGTGGAAAACCAGGTGGACTCCCGCAGTCAAAGCTGTCATCAACGCGATCATGACGACCTCACGCGCCGCGGGTTTTCGCCTTTCGTAGCCGGAAAAGGTTGCCGCGAGCAGCAGGATAAGGATCAGGCAGCTTCCGGCCATATAGTAACGGCCGCCGCCGATCAGGCTGCAAACCATGGTAATTGCGGCGATGAGCAGAAAAGTCAGTGGATGCCGAAGTCTGACATTCATTGCATTTTCTTTGCCAGAGGTTCGGGCGGGTTCTTTTATTTTATTGTCGGCGTCGCGTCGATTATGCATTTTAGCGCATCCTCCCATGTTACCGCGTCCGGGAAGTGCTTCCGGACCATTTTGTTCGCGGCGGTCGTGTAATAACTGTTTCCGGCAAAGAAGCTACGACTGTCTGCTTCAGCGATGATCTCACCGTCAAAGAACATCGCGCAGCGGTCGGCGTGTTCGGCGCAGAATTCGATGTCGTGTGAGACCATGATCAGGGTTTTTCCGGATACAGTCAGATTTTTGAAGATATCGGCCAGCGTCTGTTTGAAAAAGGGATCGAGGCCCTTTGTCGGTTCATCCAGAAGGATGATGTCTGGATCGGTCAGAAGGATTTTACCGAGCGCCAGCCTCTGTTGTTCACCGCCGGAGAGGTCGTACGGGTGCGTGCGGCGGTGTTCTCTGAGTTGCATGAGATCCATTACGTTCAGGACGCGGCTTACGATCTCCCGATCTGTGAGTTTTTCATCGTACAAGGTTTCCGTTAGTTCGTCCTCGACGCTGATTTCAGTGAAAAGGGCTTTTGGTTCCTGTGGGAGCATCGTGCATTTTCCGCTTATCCGAATACGCCCGTGCTGGGGACGTATGATCGAGCAGATCGCCTTCAGGAGTGTACTTTTGCCGACTCCATTGCCGCCGAGAATGCAGTAGAATTCGCCGGGGTCGATAAGGCAGCTGACATCACGCAGGACAAAGGGTGATGCGGCGTCATAGCGAAAGCGGACGTTTTTAAGCATAACGGCTGCGTTCTTTTCCCGCTTTTTTCGGCAGAACCTGGTTTTTTCATATTTTCCAGGGAAAGAACGAGAATTGGCAGTTTTCCCGGAGCCGAAGGGTGCGGAGCTGGTGGACACAGCATTGCCTGTCGCAGGAGCGCCAGACAAAGGATCATCGGACAGAGGATCGCCGGATACAGGCATATCGCCAGCCCGCGAGGTCATCACTTTGTCGAGCCAGATCCGACCGTCACGGATTGTTAACGGAACCAGGCCGCGTCCGCCCGCGCCGCGGAAAATCCTCATCGGTGACGGCAGTCCGTAAAACATCGGGTGCCGTTCTGATTCCAGCGCACAGCAGTCAGTCTCAGCAGAAGCTGCGCCGCCCGTCAGAAAGGCGGCGGAATGCTCCGGCGTATCGAATACGGAGATTTCTCCGCGTTCCATGACCATGACGCGGTCCGCCATTTCAAAGACCTGTTCAAGACGATGTTCGGTTAGTATAATCGTCGTACCGAAGTCGCGGTTCAGTTTGCGGATCTGTTCCAGGAATTCGGCAGCAGAGGACGGATCCAGCTGTGCAGTCGGTTCGTCGAGAAGAAGCACAGAAGGCTGCATAATCATAACACCAGCCAGATTCAGGAGCTGTTTCTGACCGCCGGAGAGAGAATCGGTGTCGCTGCGGAACCAGTTTTGTATGTCAAAATATCCGGCTGTTTCCGCGACCCGGCTGCGGATCGTGCGGTGATCCAGTCCGAGATTCTCAAGCCCGAAAGCAAGTTCTTCCCATACTTTGCCGGTAACGATCTGGTCGTCGGGATTCTGGCGGACAAAGCCCACCCGGGCTGCGCTCGTCCTGCCATCCAGTTCGCCGATCGGCGTACCGAAACAGAAAACGCGGCCGCTCAGCCGGCCGAACGGCGTCAGCTCTTTTTTCATCATGCGAAGGAGAGTTGTTTTGCCGCATCCGGAGCGGCCGCACACCAGAACAAATTCAGATTCCGCGACGGAGAAACTGAGATTTTTCAGTGCGTCCCTGCCGCTGCCGGGATATTCAAATGTAACGTTATCAAAACGAATGATTTCCATAAGTCAGTATGCAGGGACCTTTCTGAAGTTAGTATACAGGAGTCTTTTCTGAGAAATGATTGTCTTTTCCAAATTGGATTCATTGAGCTCGGAATGGCGTCCGTTCCCTGGCCGATGACGCAATCACAGAAACGGACGGAATCAGGAGCAGTGCCGTGTACGAGAGCAGTGCCGCCAGCAACGGACCTACAGGCTTTGCAGGCCGGTAAACCGGATAGAATGACACGGTTTCCGGAGCCGCGATCAGTCCGACGATCGTCATCAGCCCCAGCAGGCAGATCAGAATCAGAAGTATCGCATCACGCCCGGCAAATCGGAAGAGATGATAATTTGTCCGGCCGCTCAGCCCGTAACCGCGGGCACTCATGGAATCTGAGGTTTCCAGTGAAGCTTCCAGGGACCAGGAAAGCAGGATCGAGAGTTCTTTGCCGTACAGGTGCAGACGCGCAGAAATCCCTTTTGTCCGGGCGTCACGTCCGAGGCATTTTTGACCCGCACGGATCTGTTCAAATCGTTTTCGAAGCAAAGGGAAGAAACGTAATGCCATGGATAGTGTCAGTCCGAGTACTGGCGACACTCGTCCGAACAGGAAAAGAACTTTTTCGGTCGTGATAATGATATTAAAGGTTGTAAACCAGATGATCACGGTGACCAGTACAAAAGACGCTGCCAGCCCGAAAATGATTGCTTCCCGGGTCACAGCGTTTCTTCCGGCATAGAACAGCGGCGTGGAGCCGTTATGTGTGAAAAGCGCGTTGATCGTGGTCATCAGCACGACCGTCCAGGCCGTTACCGTCAGATTATAGCGAATCGCGCGCCGACCGGTCAGAAGCACACTGAAAAGTCCGGCGGCCGCATAGGCGCTGGCAATAAAATACGGGGACATCGTAAACATACAGATGCCGATTGCAAATAAATAGAATGTAAAGATGACCACAGGATGGTGCATTTTGAAAGACGGCCCGGATCCTCTGATCCGGGCCGGAACCATCTTTTCTGTATTACTGTAGCCGTAAGAATTATATTTGTTTTCCGTGTTTTTCAGCATGACTGTCCTTCCAGATGCCTTTCCTTCCGCGGGGTTGTCGTTCTTCAGGCTGTCTTCCGGTGGGTCATTCTTCGGCATTTGGATATTCACCGAAGCCGCGGTTTTTCACGATTTAATAAAGGTTTCGAAAAATTCTTCTGCAGTGTAAATCGTTTTCAGACGGATTGAAAGTTCTTTGCCGATCGATTCGGCGATTCCTTCGTCAAGCGTATAAATCTCATTGCCGCGCCGGTTGATCATACGGATAGAGCGAATCACGTCCTCCTCATTTGCCAGGATTCTTCGCGAGAGCTCCGGCTGAATAAACAGCGCGACCGGTTCTTCAAAGCGCGCAAACGCCCTGAGTCTGTCCGGATCGTCGACGTCCAGCAACACAATGCCGCGTACCGGCAAGTCGCCGTAAAGTCTTCGCCGTTCCGTTCTCTCCGACAAAGGGGTGCCGCTCGTCGCGAAGAGCCGCGCGTTCCTGATAATCGGATAGGCGCTTTCCAGATTCTCTTCCACGTTCGGTTCCCGAAAGGAAACGAATACATTGTCATCCAGCCACGACAGGTTGGAAAGTTCATAGAGAAGCCCCGTCGCTGCGCTTTTATTCAGGCCGTCCGAGATGATGAAGATCAGCGGTTCCGGTTCTTTGCCGATCGGCTCGATATCAAAATCGGACGTGTCGCCGCTCAGCATGAAATGCAGAAGTTGCGGCGCAATGGATTCCCAGCGGTTTGCGCCGTTCAGACAAAGCGCTTCGGCCTTTGTCATATGAATGACATCGCTTGTTTTTTTCAGGTATTCCATGTGGATCTTGTCCTGGAAAACGATGTAGTCGGACATCAATGTGTTGCGTACGGCGTCTGCAGTATGGCAGTTCGCGCGGCCGGAATCTTCATCCGGCAGCTCAGGGAAGGTGCGGAAATACAGGTTGACCACCATTTGTCCCGGTTTTTTGATCCATCTGTCCGGCTGATTTTTGACGCTGATGATACGTCCGGCTGAGAAAAGGATCCGGTCGTATTCCTCGTCTGCCGTGGATAAAAGTGTGACGTTTGTCGTTCCAGAGAATGTCATAATGGCCTTTGTCGATTCAAAAACGGATTCATGGACGGCGAGATAAATTGCAAACTCATCGTAACCGTGTTCGTGGATATCACGAAGAAATTGGAGCGTACTCCAGCTGAAGGAGCCGCCGGTATTGTCGATCAGAAGGATGCCGGGGTCGATGTCCTCGTTGAGGTAATATTCGACTGGATCCCAGGTGTATTCCGGTTCCGGCTCTGGTTCTTTCTCTTTTTCCGGCACGATTCCAAGCAGTTCCAGCGCTTTTCCCGTACTGAACCGGAAGCCGCTTCTCTGCTTTGCTTCCCGGTCACCTGTATCGGCTTCCCGGACTTGGCGCACCGCTTCCGGGTCGATCTGTTCGGCCCTCGCAAACAGCGCTTCTTCTGAGACAAAAGAGACCATGGCCGGCTCCGGCAGTTTTTTAAACGGGAGCACCTTATAAAGCTGAATCATGTCAAGCGATTGTTCACGGATCGCTGCAGTCAGGAATAGCTTGTTGGCGAGGAACGGGTCAAAGCACCACATGTTTTTTTCATATGCCTGCTCAGTCGCGTAATTCGGCGCGACGGTTCCGTCCTCCAGAACGTTTTTCGGCTGCAATGCCGTGAAATCAAGGTCGTTGCGGTCTTTCATCGTGTTGATCATGCTGTGCAGGGCCCAATGGTCGTATACCATGTCTGTGTCGATGAATGTGATGTATTTGCTGCTGCATTCTTCCAGCGCCTCGCGGAGCGCGTACTGGCTGGCGAAAAACAGGTTCGGCATGTTCTGATAAATGTCGTCCGTGACATCCTTTAGTTCTTTGTCGATGATGACCCGGAACGAAGGCTCTGCCTGATCGTACAGGTCCTGGAGGAATGAAGGCAGAAAGTCCGGCGTCATTTCCCGGCCGACCGCCACAGTAACCAGTGGATTGCTGATCATTTCCTTCTTTTCGGTCAGATGGCCATACGTCAGAATATCCTGATTATGGAATACGGCCTTTGTTGAATAGACCTCGTCGAACGCGGCAAAACGCTCCAGAATCATTCCGGTCAGTTCTTCCAGACATTCATCGCTCAGTTTCCAGAGTCTGCGGTAAAACCCGTTGATCAGGACTTCATTGAAATAGGTATAGTCAAATTCTTTTCTGAATGTTTCACCGTATGTTTCCGTTAATTCCAGAATCCGCTCGTATGCGGCCTGCGCGCTGTCCAGGAGTTCTTTATCCGGCATCTGAAGCAGATTCCTGCCAAGCGAAGGCAACGTCCGTCTGTACAGGTAAACAATTTCCGGACACGTATATATATTCCGTGCGTGTGGAAGACATGAAAACAGGAAAACACCGTTTTCAAGCTGTGTATAGTCCTCGAATACCAGTTTGTTGTCTTCCAGCAGCGTGCGCCGGAACCACTTGCTTCCCAGAGCAAAACTTTGAATGTTGTCCAGCGTGATTTCCTGCAGATGATAGAACTGATCTGCCAGCAGGCTTTCCGGCCGTCCGGCCCGCTCGCTGACGCCGTCGATTCGCCGGCAGCGTCCGATAATCACGTCACACTCATAGATCGCGGAAACCTGGTGCATATACTTGAACCCGTCTGGTGGGATCAGGTCGTCTCCATCGACAAAGGTCACAAACTCTCCCTGCGACATGCTGAGTCCTATATTTCTGGCCGCCGAAGCGCCAAGATGCTTCTGTTCAATGCTGTGGAACCGCCTGTCCGACTGTACGTACTCATTGATGATATTCTGGCTGTCGTCCGTCGAACCGTCATTGACGATCATGACCTCAAAATTTTCATAGCTCTGCGCACGAAGCGAATTCAATACGGCTCGCAGCGTCTGTTCATTATTATATACCGGTAAAATTACGGAAAGTTTCATTCACTTACCTCATCCCATAAATAAGACCTACTACTCCTTATATCATTATTTTACAACGTACCGTTATATTAAGCAATGCCGGCAAAGGATTGAAAATATAAGGTTTTCTTAAATTTCCTGTAATTATTTTAAAATTTGGAAGAAGAAAGTCCATCAGTGTCCATGAAGATCGTGTGATTTTCTCAGAGGTATCATTGACAAAAGTATATAAAACTGCTATGGTATGCCACAAGTTTAGTTCAAATATTTTAAGTAAAATATTTGAACTAATTTGCGGTCTGTCCTCACTGAGATTCCGGTGCAGTCTGCAATATAAAATAATGATTAAGTTTATCATATGATGAAAAGGAGCATAGTATGGATTTTGAAAAAATCAGAGAAATCATGGTTGATACGTTAAGTTGCGATGGGGATAGAATTACGATGGATTCTCGACTGAATGAGGATCTGGGAATTGATTCGCTGGATGCAGTTGAACTGGTTATGGCCCTTGAAGAGGCGTACAATATCAAGATTCCGGATGACGAGTTGCCAAATATCAGAACTGTTGAGAATATCATTGATTGTGTCACCAGGTACAGGGGGAAATAATGGACAAAGATTTTTTGTTTGCCTGCATCGATCGTTTTGAGAAGTCGTCTCTGAATTATCTGGAAGTAGGAGAAGAGAATCTGTGGATTAAACTGCGGAAACCGGCAGACGGGTTATATGTCGATCAAAATCCGGGTATCGCAGAAGGTTCGTATGTTGGACAAAGCCCGGCCGACGCGATAAGAGACGGCGGATCAGTCATCAGGAACGATGGGATGACTTTTGTCAGTGAACAGGGAGAACACAGAAATAACGCCGACAGTGACAAAAGATTGTTTAAATTCAGAGAAATCCGTTCGCCGATCGTCGGAGTTTTTTATGCGGCAGCAGAACCGGGCGGAAAACCTTTTGTCCGGGAAGGAGAACGGATTGAAAAGGGGGGCACACTTTGTATGATCGAGGCTATGAAAATGATGAATGAAGTGAAAGCGCCGGTCAGCGGGATCGTACGAAGGATTGGAGGTACAGATGGTGAAATGGTCGAGTGTGGACAGGTGCTGTTTGAGGTAGAATCATGCTGAAGAGGGTTTTGATTGCGAATCGCGGTGAGATTGCCGTGCGGATTATCCGGGCATGCATCGATGCGTCTGTCCGCACGACCGCGGTTTATTCGGAGCCGGATGCGGAGGCATTGCATGTCATGCTGGCGGACCGGACGGTTTGCATCGGCAAAGCACCGGAGAGTTATTTGAATATGGATAATATCATTGAGGCCGCAAAGGGGACTAATTGCGATGGGATTCACCCGGGAGCCGGTTTTTTATCGGAGAACGCGGAGTTCGCAAGGAAGTGCGAGGAGAACGGTATTCGGTTTATTGGACCTACAGCGGAGGCGATTGAACTTATGGGAGACAAGGCTGAAGCGCGCCGCACGATGCGCCGTGTCGGTATTCCGGTCGTTCCGGGTTCGGACGGTCCGGTTGCAGGCGCATCGGAGGCCGCTGCAATTGCGGAGGAAATTGGCTATCCGGTACTGATTAAAGCGGCATCGGGTGGCGGTGGACGTGGCCTGAGGCGAGCGGACAACAGCGGAGAGCTTTTGATGGCCTATCGTGAAGCAGCGCTGGAAGCTAAAAAAAGTTTTGGTGATGATCGCATGTACGTGGAAAAAATGATTGAAAATCCGCGGCATATTGAATTTCAAATTCTGGCCGACCATTATGGAAATATCATCCATCTAGGTGAGCGAAACTGCTCGATCCAGCGCAGACATCAAAAAATGCTGGAGGAAGCGCCGGATTGGAATCTGGACAATGAACTGCGGGATAAAATGGGGCGAGACGCAATACGGGCGGCAAAAGCGGCTGATTGCCGAAATGCCGGTACGGTGGAATTCATTGTCGACAATAATAACCATTACTATTTTATTGAAATGAACACCCGTATTCAGGTTGAACATCCGATCACCGAAATGGTTACAAGTATCGACATTGTGCGGGAGCAGCTTCGGATCGCGTCCGATCTGCCTCTGGAAATCTGTCAGGAAGACGTGAAAATCCGGGGACATGCAATCGAATGCCGGATTTGCGCCGAGGACATAACCCGGGATTTTGTGCCGGTACCAGGAAAAATCAGTTTCATTCATTTTCCGGACGGTATCGGTGTGCGTGTGGAAAGTGCACTGTACAAAGGGTGCGAACTTACGCCGTTTTACGATTCACTGGCAGCAAAGGTCATCACCTGTGGAAGCACGCGCCTGGAAGCGATCCGCCGGATGCGCAGGGCGCTTGGCGAAATGATTATCGAGGGTATCCCGACTACTCTCCCGCTGGCTCAGCTCATCCTCTACGATCAGGTTTTTCTTCGTGGTCGTTATGACACAGGGTACATTGATAAGAATCTGGCGGGTCTGATGAAAGTCTATGAGGCAGTGAGAGGAAGAAACAAATGAATTTGTTCCGGGAAAAGAAATTTTTTGTTAAAGCGATCAACTGGGTTATTCGGGGAAACCGTTCCGCGGACAAAGTGATCCGTGATAATGAGATCCTTTATTGCCCGGTCTGTGATAGCGGTTACCGCAGAATTGAATACCGAGAAAACCAGTACGTTTGTCCTCATTGTGGACGACACGGGCGGCTGACCGTTTCGGCCAGGATTCAGTTTCTTCTGGATCCTGGCAGTTTCAGAGAGATTTCACGAGGGATTGTCGGAAACAATCCGCTATGTTTTCCAGGTTATAAGGAAAAACTGGAAGAAGCTCAGAGAAAGAGTCATCTTAAAGAGGCCGTTGTCACTGGAACCGGAAAAATAGGCGGCATAAAGATCGTCATAGGGGTTATGGACTGCAGGTTTATGATGGCCAGTATGGGTACCGCGGTCGGAGAAAAGATTACGCAGGCTTTTGAGTTCGCACTGAGACGCCGTCGGCCAATCGTTATTATTACGGCGTCAGGAGGTGCACGAATGCAGGAAGGCATTTTGTCTTTGTTTCAGATGAGCAAAACAGCTGTCGCTGTGGCTCGCCATAGCGAGGCCGGGTTGCTTTATGTGTCGATTCTCACAGATCCGACGACCGGCGGCGTCACGGCAAGCTTCGCTAGTCTGGCGGACATCATACTCGCCGAACCAGGCGCGCATATTGGCTTTGCTGGGTCGCGAGTCATTAAGCAGACCATCGGTGAAATGCTGCCGGACGGATTTCAGCGTGCAGAGTTTCAGCGGGAGCACGGATTTGTTGACGCGGTGGTGGCAAGGCCGGAACTACGCAATACGTTGATCCGACTTCTGCGTATGCATTCACGTCGCTGAATATGTCCGGTCCACCGCTGAATAAAGATTATTTGGAGGTATTGATGACCACAAAGAAGATTTCGGCCTCCGCACTCCGGCACGATGAGGCGCGGACCTGCTCGGCTTCGGCAGCAGACCGGCTGATCATCGCTCGGAATGCAGGCCGGCCGACAACAAGAGAATATATCCGGGAGATGTTTGACGATTTTTTTGAGCAGGCGGGAGACCGTTTTGCGGGTGAAGATTCTGCGGTGCTTGGCGGAGTTGCGCTGTTTCATGGGCTGCCGGTAACGGTAATTGGACACCAGAAAGGGCACACGCTGAGTGAAAAGGTCGAACACCGATTCGGGATGCCGGGCCCGGAGGGGTACCGTAAGGCGATTAGGCTGATGGAGCAGGCTGAAAAGTTTAAAAGGCCGGTCATAACTTTTGTCGATACACCTGGGGCCTATCCCGGCAGAGAAGCAGAGGAACGTGGCCAGGGCGAAGCGATCGCCCGCTGCATCATGACGATCAGCCGGCTTCGTGTACCAACCGTTGCCTTTCTGACCGGAGAAGGCGGAAGCGGCGGGGCACTGGCATTTGCCGCTGCGGATCGTATTATCATGTTGGAAAACAGTGTCTTTTCGGTTTTATCTCCTGAAGGATTCTCAAGTATCCTATGGAAAGATTCCTCGCGTTGGAAAACAGCCTGTGAGGTGATGAAAATGACAGCGCAGGACCTGCAGGAACTGGGTATCTGTGATCGGGTCATATCAGAAACAGACAAAGGGGCGCAAGGGGCACCGGAATATGTCTTTGAGGCGTTGCGTCGGGCACTTGTGGAAGAACTGGGATTGTCGCTGAAGACTGCAGATGAACAAACTCGCAGCGAAAAGCACGAAAGAATCTTTCTGGAAGCAGATTCGCTCCTGCGAAAGAAGCCGGAGCAACTGGTGCGTGAACGCTATAATAAATTGAGAAATATTGGAAGAATAGTGGAGAAGAACTGATGAAAAGAATATCAGGATTGAAATTCTGCGGGTTTGGCAGGGCGACCGGGGACCTGGCCGTAACAAACGAAGACATGGAACATTTTGTGGATACGAGTGATGAATGGATTCAGTCACGGACCGGTATTCACAGCCGGTATTATGCGCACAGCCGGAGCAACGCAGAAATGGCAGTGGAAGCGGCCGAAAAGGCGATGCGGGAGGCCGCAGCAGATAAAAGACAAATCGTTTATCTCATCGTCTGTTCATTTACACCGGATTGTGCGACACCGCCGGTCGCCTGTGAGGTAGCTGGACGCCTGGGTCTGGCTGAGAACGTGATGGCGATTGATCTGAACGGCGCCTGTTCTGGTTTTATTTATGGATGCACGGTTGCGGAGTCACTTTTACAGGCAAATCCGATAAAAAGCTGTGCATCTGTCTGTCAAACAGCCGCGGCCGACGGGAATATACAAAAAAGGTTGGAAGGAGCGAAGGAAAGCTACGCTCTTGTTATTGGCAGCGAAAAAATCTCGCCGCTGCTCGACATGGAAGATCGTTCTACTTGCATTTTATTCGGCGACGGGGCCGGAGCAGTGGTTGTTAAATATGATGAGAACAAGCGATTTCAAGCATTGTGCGGATGCATTCCGAATCAGGAGATTTTATATTGTGCCCGGTTTACCCCGGTTATCCGCATGCAGGGGCAGGAAGTATACAGGTTTGCGGTCAGCAAAGTACCGGCTGCAATCTGTGATTTGCTGGAATTCTCTGAGATCAGCGCGGACGAGGTTGATTACTTTGTTTGTCATCAGGCAAATCTGCGGATTATTGATCAGATAAGAATAAAACTCAGACAACCTGAAGCGAAATTTTTTCGAAATATCTATGAATTTGGCAACACATCAGCTGCGAGCGTGGCAATTGCTCTTTGTCAGATGAACGAAGAAGGGCTGCTGCGTGAAGGAATGAGGCTGGTCTGTGCGGGTTTTGGCGCGGGACTGACGTATGGAGTGATGCTCTTGACGCTATAGAAAGGCAAATGATGAAAATCAACGAACTTTTTGGAATCGAGTATCCGGTTATTCAGGGCGGTATGGCTAATATCGCAACCGGTGAGTTTGCGGCGGAGATTTCCAACGCCGGGGCAATGGGGATTATTGGCAGCGGAGGCATGGACGCGGACACATTAAGAAAGCATATCCGCAAGGCAAAGTCACTGACGAACAAGCCGTTCGGCGTTAATCTGATGCTGATGAATCCTGATACGGAAAATATGGCAAAGGTGATCAGTGAGGAGCGTGTGCCTTTGGTTACGACCGGTGCGGGTAATCCGAGTGTATACGTAAAGAAATGGAAAGATGCAGGGACAAAAGTTTTCCCTGTTGTTTCTTCTGTCGCACTGGCTCGTCGTCTTGCCCGGCTCGGAATTGACGGGCTGATCGCGGAAGGCTGCGAAAGCGGCGGCCACGTCGGAGAGTTGACTACGATGGTGCTTGTGCCGCAAGTCGCAGACGCGGTACAGGCGTTGGGAATCCCGGTCGTTGCAGCTGGCGGAATCGCAACGGGGCGACAGTTAGCGGCAGCTTTTATTCTGGGCGCTTCAGGTGTGCAGATTGGGACGGCGTTCCTTCTCAGCGAAGAATGTCCGATCCATGAAAGTTATAAGAACGCGGTTGTGAAGGCAAAGGACAATGGCACAATTGTGACAGGCAGGATTACGGGACATCCGGTTCGGGCGCTGAAAAACCCTTTGTCACGTGAATATGTAAGAGAGGAGTCTCGCGGAGCGGATCCGATGGTGCTGGAAAGGATTATGCTGGGTGCACTGAGGAGAGCGGTCTTTGATGGCGATGTGAAGCGCGGATCGTTGATGGCGGGACAGGTTTCCGGGATGATCGGGGACATCCGGCCGGCGCGGATGATCCTGGAGCAGTTGATGCGGGAGTATGAGGAAATCAGAACAAAAGGAATTTAGTTAAGTTTTATGCGGCGGTCGATACATCGCTCCGGAATTATAAGCGATGGGTGCTGCATCAATATATATATAATACAGGTAGGATTTGTATGAAAACAGCATTGCTATTTGCAGGTCAGGGCAGTCAGCGCCCGGGCATGGGAAAAGATTTTTACGAGAATTATGAAGAGTTCCGGCAGGTTTTTAATCTGTTGCCAGAAGAGCAGCGCCGGATCGCTTTTGAGGGTCCGGACTTAGAATTGAAGAAAACTATCAATACACAGCCTATTTTACTTGCTTTTGGAATCGGCGTATGGAAGCTTCTGGAAAAGGAAGGGTTTGTTCCGGAAATGGCAGCGGGGCTCAGTCTGGGCGAGTATTCAGCGCTTTGTGCGGCCGGCGTTTTTTCAACGGAGGAGGCCGTTGATCTCATCGCCTTCAGAGCACAGCAGATGGCGGCGGCTTCGGAAGGAGTGGATGCGGCGATGTCGGCGATCCTGAATCTGGATCGTGAAACTGTTCAGGAATGTTGCCGGGAGGCTGAGACGTTTTTGAGTCAGGAAGGCTTGGATCAGGAAGGGGAAATAGCTGAAAATACAGCTCCGACACTGATCCGAACAGCCTCAACTGCTGTTGAAATCGCTAATTATAACTGTCGGGGCCAGATTGTGATCGCAGGTAATTGTGCGGCGGTGGCAGAAGCAGAAAAACTAGCGCAGAAAAAGGGGGCCAGACGCACGATACGGATTAAAGTAAGCGGTCCGTTTCATACCGCATTCATGAATCCGGCGGCCGAAGCACTCGCAAAGCGTTTTAAAAACGTTAGTTTTGGAGAGGGGCGATTTTCGGTTCTCTTTAACTGCATCGGCAGAGAGAAGAAAGCAGAAGAAAGCGTTGCGGATTTGCTCGTGCGCCAAGTATGCAGCAGTGTGTATTTTGAAGATACGATTTACCGGATGGCGGAGGCGGGAATCGATACCATTGTGGAAATCGGACCCGGAAAAGCTTTGTCGGGCTTTGTCAGAAAGACATGCATGGGGATAAAAACGTTCAATATCGACACAGTGGAAGATTTTCAGAATGTTGTCAGGTCGTTGAAAGAGAAGAATACTGTGAAGGAGGCGCATTCATGAAGGGAAGAACAGCAGTGATTACAGGCGCGGGACGCGGGATAGGACGGGCAGTCGCCTGCCGGTTCGCGCAGGAAGGCGCTGCGGTGGTAATTGCGTATTCGGGAAGTGAAGAGGCGGCTGAGGAGACGGCAAAAAGATGCCGCAAGTCAGGCGCGGCGGGTACGATGGTTGTTCGTTGCGACGTTACGGTACCGGAAGAGTGCCAGACTTTAGCAGACGAGGCAAAGAAGGCATTTGGAACGATCGACATTCTTGTGAATAATGCGGGGATCACACGCGATAATCTCTTAATAGTTATGAAAGAAGAAGAGCTGACAGAAGTTATGGAAACCAATCTGTATGGCACGTATCGCATGATGAAGGCGGTTTCGAGGATAATGATACGGCAGCGTTACGGTCGGATCATCAATCTTTCTTCGGTCAGTGGGCTGGCCGGGAACGCCGGACAGGCAAATTATGCAGCGAGCAAGGCGGGCATTATCGGGCTTACAAAGTCTTTTGCCAAAGAGGTCGCTGCGCGCGGAATTACAGTCAATGCGATTGCTCCGGGAATGATCGATACAGACATGACAAAACGTATGACGGACGCATTCCGCTCTGCGGCTATCAGGGCAGTACCGGCGGGCAGGATCGGGCAGTCGGAGGACGTTGCGAACGCGGCGGCTTTCCTGGCAAAGGAGGAATCATCATACATTACAGGGCATGTTCTTAACGTGGACGGTGGAATGTACATGTAAGTAAATAGTAACGGGAGTGAACGGGAGGTTCAGGATGAAACGGAGAGTAGTGATAACCGGCACGGGAGCGCTCACACCAATCGGAAATACTGCGGAGGAAACATGCAGGAATGCGGAGTCCGGAGTCTGCGGGATCGGAGAAATCACGTCTTACGATACAGTGGAAATGAAGGTGAAAGTTGCCGGTGAGCTCAAAGGCTTCAGGTCGGAAGATTACATGGATAGGATGAAGGCGCGGCGTGTAGCCCGATTTACACAGATCGCGCTTGTCGCTTCCCGGGAAGCTTTCCGGCAGAGTGGGCTCGATATGACAAAGGAAGATCGTTGGCGCTCCGGTATCTGTATTTCCAGTGGCATCGGTGGTCTGGATATAATCGAAAGAGAGCACAGCAGAGGACTAAAACATGGTTTTGACCGAGTCTCGCCGTTGTTCGTGCCAATGACTATCTGTAATATGGCCGCCGGCATGGTCGCGATCGAATTGGGTTTTCAGGGGAGCTGCATCAGTACCGTAACAGCCTGCGCATCTTCGGCCAATTCCGTTGGTGAAGCCTTTCGACAGATTCGCGACGGATACATGGATGTGATGGCAGCCGGCGGCAGCGAAAGCTGTATCACTCCGCTCGGAATAGGAGGCTTTACATCGATGAAGGCTTTGTCAGAAACAAAAGATCCGCTGCGCGCGTCAATACCGTTCGACAAAGAACGAAACGGCTTTGTCATGGGCGAAGGCGCCGGAATTCTGATTCTGGAGGAATATTGGCACGCGAAGAAGCGCGGGGCAGAGATTCTTGGTGAAATCACTGGCTACGGCACCAGCTGCGACGCGCATCATATGACGTCGCCTCCTGAAGATGGGTATGGCGCAGCGCACTGCATAAAAAATGCTTTGTCCGATGCAGGAATTACGCCACAGGATGTTGGCTATATTAATGCGCACGGTACGTCGACTGAGATGAATGACCGGTGTGAAACACGGGCTGTGAAAGATGTCTTCGGTAATCACGCATACCGACTTGTGATGTCGTCAACGAAGTCTATGACCGGGCACATGCTTGGGGCAACCGGTGCGGTTGAGGCGATTCTCACAATGAATGCGCTGCAGAAACAGGTCGCGCCGCCGACGATCGGTTACCAAATACCGGATCCGGATTGTGATCTGGATGTTGCGGCGAATGAAAAAAAGCCGCTCGATACTAATTGGGCGATTTCAAATTCTTTCGGTTTTGGCGGGCATAACGCTACAATTGTGTTCAAGAGGTGGTATAATGAAAATGAGTATTGAAGAAATAAAGGAAATCATACCGCACCGTAATCCGTTCCTGCTTGTAGACCGGATCACGGACATGGAAGCCGGGAAGTGGGCGATGGGACTGAAATGTGTCACCGCGAATGAGCCCTTTTTTCAGGGGCATTTTCCCGGCAGAGCGGTCATGCCGGGCGCATTGATTATCGAAGCGCTTGCGCAGACCGGGTCTGTGGCTATCCTTTCTGAAGAAAAGTATCACGGAAAAATCGTGATGTTCGGCGGCATTAAGAACTGCCGCTTTAGAAAAGAGGTCGTTCCGGGTGATGTCCTTGAGCTCTGCTGTGAGATTACGGGTCGACGTGGACCCGTTGGATTCGGGAAGGCGGTTGCCAGCGTAAAAAGCAACATCGTGGCGCAGGCAGAGCTTTCTTTTATTGTTAAATAACAGAGGAAGGATATGCGTACGCTGGAAGAAAGTTTTGCAAAAATCTACAGAAAGTTTAAATTAAATCTATACGTGCGGATTATGCGGCGCCTGGATGTGGATGAGGTCGATGCATTAAGCGAACAGGAAGTGCTCTGCATGGAACTGGTTAAAGCGCTTGGCAACCCGACGGTCAATGAATTCTCGTCCTTTGCGGGTCTTTCTGCACCAAACGCCGCTTATCGAGTCAACCGCCTGAGTAAAAAAGGCTACATTAAAAAGGTTCGCAGTGACATTGATAAAAGGGAATATCATCTCGAAGCTACTGGCAAATATGACGAAATCTACTCGGATATTTTCAATTACGTTTATGTTGTCTGCGGTCGCATGCGCGAGCGTTTCACGGAAGAAGAACTGGATGAATTTACCCGCATGCTTGACATCGTCGCCGGTGAGTTGATGAATGAACGTGATATTCTGCGCCAGGTCGCGAGTCGGCGGGTGGAGAAATGATAAAGGTAATGATAAAAATAATTTGGTTAATGCCGGAGTACACCTTCAGAATGATATCAGTGTGACTTCTGAAGTAAATACATTATAATTTCATCCTATGGGAGATGCGGTACTGCTTGTGGATATTTACCCGTACAGTACCGCATCTCTCTTAGTATCCCTTTTTGTTCACTCCGCAACTATGTGCGGAGACTGCCGCCGCAATTACTATGAAGACAAAGGTATCAGGAACTCTATTCTTCCGCGAGCTTTCGCAGAGCCTGCCGGGCGGCCTCCGCGTCCGTGATCCACGGGCGGCGGCCTTCTTCATAGTACATATACGATTCGCTGCCCTTGCCGAGGGCGAGCACGACGTCGCCCGGACCCGCGAGTCGGATTCCTTTCTCGATCGCGGCTTCCCGGTCTTCAATGAAGGAATGGCGGCAGTTGTTCTTTTCGACACCTTTAAGAATGTCTTTCGCAATTTCCGCCGGCTCCGAGTCGCGCGGATCCTGCGAAGTGATTACGACTTCATCGGCGCAGCGGCCGGCGATCTCGCCCATGACCGGCCTTTTGTCAGTGTCGCGTTTACCTGGGCATCCGAAGACGGCGTAGATTTTGCCGCCGCTTTCCCGGGTAATCTCAAGAGCGTAGCTGAAAATTTTTTCGTAACCGTCCGGTGTGTGGGCGTAGTCAACGATGACCGTGAAGTCCTGGCCTTCGTCGATCCGTTCCATGCGCCCGTCAACCTGCGGGATATCGGCAAGAAGCGGAATCATCTGCTCCAGCGGCATGCCGCATTCATGCATCGCGGCGATCGCGCCGAGCAGGTTGTAGATGTTGTAAAGCGCGGCCAGGTTTGTAGCGACCGGATACCTTTTGCCCTTGTGACAAAGCGTAAACTCTGTGCCGTCGGCCTTAAGACGGATATTTTCCGCGAAGTAATCGATCGTTTCGGCCGTACCGCTCCGGCAGCGGCTGCCGGAGACAGGGTAGCCGTTTTCGTCGACGCTGGTCTCACCCTGATCGGTACCGTAAGTAACATACCGGCACGGACAGCATTCCTTCAGGCCTTCGATGCTGATTGCGTCGTCCGCGTTGAGCACGGCGACGGCATCCGGACGGAGATTTCTGAACAGTCGCTTTTTGGCATCAAAATAATTCTCCATCGTCTTGTGGTAGTCGAGATGATCGTGCGTCAGGTTCGTAAACACAGCGCAGTCGAAGTCGACAGAATCGACGCGGCCTCGGTCAAGTCCCTGTGAGCTGACTTCCATGGCGACGGCCTGCATGCCGTGATCCAGCATCTCCTTCAGGTTCGCGTGGGTTTCGACCGGATCCGGAGTCGTCAGGTTCGGGACGCGGGAAAAGCCGCCGTAGCGGATCGCGATGGTACCCATATATCCGCATGGTTTATAAGCGGAGTAGATGTCGCTGATGATGCTGGTCATTGTTGATTTTCCGTTGGTTCCGGTTGCGCCGAAGACAGTCATCCGGCGGCTCGGACGGTCGAAGAACAGGTCACTGACCCGGTTCAGTTCGACCGAAGTGTCGCAAACCTGAATGCAGGTAACGCCGGAGACTTTTGTTACCGGCTTGCTGCAGACGATTGCCGCAGCACCGGCTTCAGCCGCTTTTCCGGCGAATTTATGTCCGTCGAGTTCGGTACCTTCTATACAGAAAAACATATATCCGGGACGGACGGTTCTTGAATCGAGAGTGATTCCGCTGATTTCAATGTCCGGCTGTCCCGCAAACAGTGTGGATAATAGCATATTTAAAACTCCTTGAAGTGATTCTTAATGGCTTCCCGCCGCCATGCGGTCAAACAGCACGCGGCCGTGTTCCTTCATCCATTTCTTTTTGTCCCGGTAGCCGGGGTCATACTTTTCCACTTCCCGCCAGAAAGCAGGCGAATGGTTCATATGGATGCGGTGGCAGAGTTCGTGGATGATCACGTAATCGACGACTTCAGGCGGCGTCAGCATAAGCAGGCAGTTGAAGTTCAGATTGCCTTTGGCACTGCAGCTGCCCCAGCGCGTTTTCTGGTTGCGGATCGTGATATTGCCGAATGTTACACCCATTTTTTTCGCGATTTCACGGACCCGGAGGGGAATGTAGCGGAGGGCATCCTCTGCCAGTTTTTCAATATCTCCCTTTGTCAAAGGCTCCAGCGCAGCGCGGTCCGCGGCGAGCTTTTCCATTTTTGACAGGTGTTTTCGAATCCAGTCGGATTTTGACCGGACAAAGTTACTTATTGCCCGGTCGGTAAAATGGTATGGCGCGCGGACAATAATCTCCGCGTCCTGTGTGATTTCCAGGGCAATCGTCTTACGGCCGCTGCGGATGATTTTGATATTCCTGGTGTCTATGGCAACCTCCTTGTTCGGCGTCAATGCGCCGGTTTCTGATCGGTATTAGTTATCGGAATGATCGGAAGTCGGAAGCGGGATATGCCTCCGAGCCGGATCAGTACGGAGAATCCGAGCGCTCGCGGTATTCCGTATCGCAGTAAACGCAGCGGTAGGATCTTGTTTCTTTATTAACAAGCCTGAATACGTGGTTGATGCCCTGCTCAACGGAGGTGATGCAGCGCGGGTTGTGGCAGTGAATGACATTTGTCAGCGTTTCCGGCAGTTCCGCGTTGATTTTTTTTACAACAGATCCATTGCGGATAATGTTGACTGTGGCGGTATTGTCGACGTAGCCCAGAATGTCTAAGTCCAGATCCATCATTGTATCTACTTTAATGATATCTTTACGTCCGTGTTTGCTGCTGGTCGCGTTCTGGATGATCGCGACGGTGCAGTCCAGTTTATCGAGTCGGAGAAGTTCATAAATTCTCATTCCGCGTCCGGCGGTGATGTGATCGATCACGGTTCCGTTTGTCAGTCCGTCTATGTTCATTGGTTCCTCCTATTTCAGCCCGAGAAGATAAAGGATTAAAGCCATGCGGATGTATTTTCCACAGAGCGCCTGATAAAAATAGCATGCGCGCGGGTCATTATCTACTTCGACGGCGATTTCGTTGACGCGTGGGAGTGGGTGCATGATGATCATGTCGTCCTTTGCCGCTTCCAGTTTTTCCAGATCGAGGATGTAGCTGTCCCGCAGACGGACGTAGTCTTCCTCGTTGAAGAAACGTTCCTTCTGAACTCTGGTCATGTACAGGATGTCCAGTTCCGGAATGGCGTCTTCCAGTTTTTCGTATTCGACCCACACGGCTCCGGCAGCGTTCATTTTTTCTTTCATATATTCCGGAAGTTTCAGTTCGCGTGGAGAAATCAGGATAAAGCGTACGTTTTCATAGCGCATCAGGGCCTCGATCAGGGAGTGAACAGTCCGGCCGAACATCAGATCGCCACAGAGGCCGATTGTGAAATTGGTGAAGGAGCCCTTTTTACGGTGTATTGTTAAAAGGTCGGTCAGCGTCTGTGTCGGGTGGAAGTGGCCGCCGTCGCCGGCGTTAATGATCGGAACAATGGTTTTTCCGGCGGCGACAACAGGAGCGCCTTCTTTCGGGTGGCGCATCGCGATGATGTCGGCGTAGCAGCCGGCCATGATCACCGTGTCGGCAACACTTTCGCCCTTTGTCGATGAACTGGAGGAAGCATCGGAAAAACCCAGAACGTTCCCGCCGAGTTCCATCATCGCGGCGGTGAAGCTCAGGCGGGTGCGCGTGCTCGGCTCAAAGAAAAGCGTTGCGAGTTTTTTGTGCGAACAGGTATCCTGGTAGGCTTCCGGGCGTGCCATAATGT
Organism: uncultured Eubacteriales bacterium; assembly: GCA_900318155.1. GTDB lineage: Bacteria > Bacillota > Clostridia > Peptostreptococcales > Anaerovoracaceae > Aminicella. Next base: position 16,915 of record ONJN01000167.1, on the reverse strand, counting down.
CGTCGGCGATCTCTACGAGGTGGTCGATTTCCTGCACTGAAAGGTCAGTGATATTGATAAGGTTTTTAATCTCGTTCATTCGTGTTCTCCATTTGTATAACAAGGATCAGCCGATCCAGCTTTCATCGGACGGGTCATTGCGGAATTTCAGGATCCGTTTCTTTGCGTCCTCATCGATGGTTTTGTTTTGAACGGCGACTTCGAGCAGCTCGTCCAGCGTGCAGAGGCTGTTGTTTTCAACGTTATGCGCGGCGAGTTTTTCAATGCTTGCGGTCATGCCGTACGTGAAGATACTCGCGATGCCGAGAATATCGGCTCCGGCAGCACGGAGGACTTCGACGGTCTCGCAGGCGGATCCGGCCGTTGAAATCAGGTCTTCAATGACGACGGTCTTCTGACCGGGAATCAGTTTTCCTTCAATCTGGTTAGTGCGACCGTGGTCTTTTTTTGATCCGCGGACGTATCCGGCCGGCAGTCCCATGATGTGTCCGGTGATTGCGGCGTGTGCGATTCCGGCGGTGCTGGTGCCCATGATGAGCTCACAGCCCGGATAGCAGGTACGGATTGTTTCCGCCAGCGATTCTTCAATCAGTGTGCGGAGTTCAGGGGCCGTCAGAGTCAGGCGGTTATCCGTGTAGATCGGAGACCGGATTCCACTGGCCCAGGTGAACGGGTCGTCCGGACGCAGAAAAACGGCGCCAATCGACAGCAGTCCTTCTGCGATTGCTCTTTTATTGATCATAATCTGCTCCTTTGTTTACAAAATTCGGTTACGCATCGTTCGTATGCACTGACTGGGTCCTCCGTCTGTGTGATAGGGCGGCCGACAACGATGTAATCGGATCCGATCCGGTCGGCGTCGGCCGGCGTCGTGATTCTTTTCTGATCGTCTGCGGGCGAATCAGCAAAACGGATCCCGGGCGTTACGGCCAGGAACTGGTTTCCGCAGGCATCGTGGATCATACCGGCTTCCAGCGGTGAACATACGACGCCGCTAAGGCCCGCGGCCGATGCGTTCTTTGCGTAGGCAGTGACTATGTCCGTGACCTCACCGGGAATTCCAAGTTCGTTATTCATCATCCAGCGGCTCGTAGAGGTAAGCTGTGTAACAGCGATCAGCGCCGCGCAGGTTCCGTCTTCCTTTGTCAGACCCCTCTTTGCGGCTTCCATCATACGGATTCCGCCGGCAGCGTGAACGTTGGCCATGTCGACATCGAGACGGGCCAGCGTACGCATCGCTTTTTCCACAGTGTTCGGGATGTCATGGAGTTTCAGATCCAGGAAGATCCGGTGACCACGTTTTTTGATTTCACGGACGATGTCAGGTCCTTCCGCGTAAAACAGCTCCATGCCGATTTTGACAAAAGGTTTCCTGTCTGTGAAGCGGTCCAGGAATTGCAGTGTGTCGCTTTTTGATGAAAAGTCACAGGCGATGATGACATCATATCCCATAGCGTGCTCCTTTCTGGCTGTTTGGTGCAGTCGCCCCCGGCGGACTCTGGTGCGGCCCGTATGTCCGGCGGGTTCCGGCGCATCTGCCCATTTTCGGGTTTCAGCGCGGCCGCCCGTCGGGCGGATCAGGCACCGCCTTTATGATTATTGTATGCGCCTTACGGGCTGACCTTATGTAGTCTATACGATTCCGATTATGTCTGAAATATTGTCAATTCCGAGTTCCTCCAGCAGCGGCGGCAGGTCTTCGATGATTTTTTTGCAGGCGTACGGATCGCGCAGATTCGCTGCCCCGACCTGTACGGCCGTCGCACCGGCCATCATCATTTCTATGACGTCCTCCGCGGAGGAGACGCCGCCCATGCCCATGACCGGGATGTTTACTGCCTGCGTGACCTGATTGACCATCCTGACCGCGACCGGAAAAACGGCTGGTCCGGAAAGACCTCCGGTCCGGTTGGCCAGCACCGGCTTCCGGGTACGGATATCGATACGCATTCCGAGCAGCGTATTAATCAGGCTCAGCCCGTCGGCCCCCGCGTCTTCGCAGGCGCGCGCGATCAGCGTGATGTCGGTCACGTTCGGCGTCAGTTTGATAAAGACCGGCTTGGCTGTGACTTCTTTAACGGCGCGCGTGACCGCCGCAGCCGATTCCGGCTCGACGCCGAAAGACATCCCGCCGCTGTGTACATTGGGGCAGCTGATGTTGATTTCCAGGATTCCGACCTGGTCCTCTTTGTCCATGACTTCAGCACAGGCTGCGTATTCTTTGATTGAAAATCCGCTGATGTTAGCGATGAGCGGTTTATGGAAAATATCAGCAAAGTCTTTCAGCTCTGTCCGGCAGACTTCTTCCAGTCCCGGATTCTGGAGTCCGACGGCGTTCAGCATCCCGCCGCCGCATTCCGCGATGCGCGGAAGCGGATTGCCGAAACGGGGTTCAAGCGTCGTCCCTTTGAACGAGATCGAACCGAGGATGTCCAGATCATACAGTTTTGCGAATTCTTTTCCGTATCCGAATGTTCCGCTCGCGGGAATAACCGGATTATCGAGGGTGATGCCGCATAAGTCGACGTTCAGATTAGTCATGTTTATTCCTCCAGGGCAGTGTTTGAAATTTCTCGTACAAGGCGCCGGCTCGGTTCCTGTAGCGTCGATCTGATCAGGAACGCGGTGCAGGTACTGAAAGCGGACGTGGTTCGGCTCCGGTTCGGAACCGCATCAGTCCCAGATGATTTCCTCGCGCGATAAAACCGGTCCGTCCGTGCAGATCCGTTTGAAGCCGTTCTTTGTCCGGCAGGTGCAGCCCATACAGGCCCCGAAACCGCAGCCCATCCGTTCCTCAAAGCTGAACTGCCCGCTCGGGCTTTGTTCATACACCGCGCGAAGCATTGCTTTTGGTCCGCAGGCGAAGACGTAGTCAAAGGTCATCTCCCGCATCACATCGGTTACGAGCCCTTTTTTTCCGACGGAACCGTCGATCGTCGTGACGGTCGGCCTGAGCCCGAGTTCTGTGAAGCATTCCAGCGGCAAAACGTCGTTTTCCGTGTTGAATCCGCAGATGATCTGCGGGCTGATCCCGCGGGCACAAAGCTCTCTGGCGACTCCATAGATCGGCGGCATGCCGATGCCGCCGGCGACCAACAGAGGAGTATTTCCGGCAAGGTTTACGTCAAAGCCGTTTCCCAGCGGCAGAAGTACTTCAAGGTCTGTCCCGGGTGTCATGTCCGCCATGTCCGCCGTGCCCCGGCCGACTACCTTGAACAGGACAGACACCGAATCGTCCGTATATTCAAAAATCGAAATCGGACGCCTCAGGAAACGGCCGGGAAGAGAAATATTGATGAACTGTCCCGGCGCGCGGATCTCCCGGCAGTCACCGCGGAGTTTCATATAATATGTATCTTTGTTTATCTGTTTGACGAGGTCGATCGTCAGCGTTTTGTTGTCCATAGTATTTCCTTTTACGCCTGAAAGCGAATTTCTCCGCCGGCAATCGTCATAACCACGTTCCCGTTTACGGTCCAGCCGTCAAAAGGCGTCGCCCGCCCCTTTCCGACAAAGCTTTTCGGATCGATTCTGCAGCGGGCGCGCGGGTCTATCACCGTGAGATCTGCAGAAGCATTTCCTGTCAGCGGGTTTTTTCCGTAGCTCAGTTCCGGGAGCCCGGGCAGGTTGAAGCGTCGGCGCGGAGCGCCTGACATTTTGTCCGCCAGCCCTTCGGCCGTCAGAAAACCTGTCTTAACGAGATGCGTGTAGAGTACCGGAAATGACGTTTCAAGTCCGACGATCCCGAACGCGCTGTTCAGGATACCGCGGCTCTTTTCTTCTGTGCTGTGCGGCGCGTGATCGGTCGCGATCATGTCAACTGTTCCGTCCGCCAGCCCGATGAGGAGCGCTTTCTGATCCGCTTCGCCGCGGATAGGCGGATTCATTTTAAAGCGTCCGTTTTCCGGAAGACGTGGATCAAGCCCGAGTAGATCCTTGTCGGACAAAGTCAGATAATGTGGGCCTGTTTCGCATGTTACATCGAGATTTGATTTCTTCGCGTCGCGGATGATTTCGACGGCTTCCTTTGTCGAAATATGGCATACGTGATAAGCGCATCCGGTGTCATCTGCCAGCCGGATGTCACGTTCAATCTGAGCCCATTCGCTCCTGGAACTGATCCCGGTGTGACCGATAGATTCCGCGTAGATTCCGTCGTGAATGGACGTTCCTCCGAGCAGTTTTTCATCTTCACAGTGGGCCGCGATTGGTTTGCCGAGGGCTGCGGCCGTTTCCATTGCTGCGCGCATCAGTCCTTTATCCTGTATTCCTTTGCCGTCATCTGTGAATCCGCAGACAAAGGGTGCCAGGGCTTCCATATCGGAAAGCTCGCTGCGGCCGTCCTGACGGATTGTTATCGCGCCGTAGGGCAGGATGCGGATACGGCTGTCCGCCCGGATAAGATCCAACTGGGCCTTCAGGCCGTCTATTGTCGACGGGACCGGATTAAGATTCGGCATTGTGCAGACACAGGTGTATCCGCCGCGCAGCGCCGCGTCGGTACCGGTCCGGATCGTTTCTTTATAAGAATACCCGGGTTCGCGGAAATGTACGTGAACATCCGTGAAACCGGGCAAAATGATTTTCCCGTCACATGAAAACGATCTGTCGGGATTCGGCAGATCGATCATGTGCTTATCGTCAAAAACAAACAGATTATCGTCAGTGATCAGAAGGTCTGCGTTCCTCCACTCGTGATCAAAATATACTGTTCCGTTTGTCAGCAGTGTATTCATTGTTTCTCCTTCACCGGTACGGCAATCTATATCCTGATAAACAGATTTTTAATGTTCATTAAAATGAAATTGTTATTATATAGTTTACCACTGAAAGCAGAATTGTCCAGTGAAGCATTGATTATTTTTGCGAGGCCTTCTGGTATGAAGTGCATCAGAGCCGCTATGACCGTGTAAAAGATCAGCATATAGAAAATACCCAGGACGACTCCGAGTCCCATGCCGACCAGACTGTCCGCCAGCGCAAACGGGCCCCGACGGTTTTCTCTGGAGAAGATCCGGGCAAAGAAAAAACAGATCAGTTTCACTGCCAGCACAATCAGAAGAAAACCGATGATCGTGGTGATGACGGATGCGGCAGCGTCTGCCGTGTGCCGTATCGTTGTGTTGGCGGCGTCCGATACCCAGTTGTTAAAAATATCAGGAATCGATTTATAAAATGTTGATTCCTGAACATTTTCCGAAAATGCGTTTGTCAGTGAAGTGGTGAGGTAATCACCGAAGCCGGTTTTGTTTTTAAGGAAAGAACCGACATCTTCACAGAAAAGCAGGCCAAAAACTATGCACGCGATGCCCTGAAACATGCTGATCATAGTCAGGGCAAAACCTTTGCGTGCATAGAAAATGGCGGAAAACAGTACGATTAAACACGAGATGGCATCCATCAGCATATTTTGTGTACCTCTTTTCTCAATTTACTGCGTAAAAGTAGCCAGTACGGCTCCTGTCTGTCTTTGCCGCGGCCGTTTATTCTGCCGGAGCGGCTTCAATTTCTGGCGAAGGCACTTCTTCAGGCGCAGGTGCTTCTACAGCCGGAAGTTCAGATGTACAGTTCGGGCAGCGTGTTGCTTCAAGCGCGATCTCTGTTTTACAGAACGGGCAGGCCTTTGTCGCAGCTTCTTCTTCTGCAGCTTCTGTTCCGGTCGCTTTACGGAGCGCGGAGAGGCCTTTCATCATGAAGAATACGACGAGTGCCACGATGATAAAGTTAATGAGTGCGGAAAGGAATGAACCGTATTTGATTACGGCAGCACCGGCGTCCTGAGCGGCTTTCAGTGAGTCATAATGATTGCCGTCCAGTGCGACAAAAAGACTTGAAAAATCGATTTTTCCGGTGAAAATACCGATGACCGGGTTGATGATGTCATCAACCAGCGAGTTGATGATCGATGTGAACGCAGCACCGATGATCATACCTACGGCCAGGTCCATCATACTTCCCTGTGTCGCGAATTCTTTGAATTCAGCTATTAACTTTTTCATAATAATTCCTCCTAGAAATCCATAAATTTTAATACTTTTCAATAGTATACTGATTATTTTTGCTGAATTCAATGCTAACAGACAGAAAAATGTATTTTTTGAAGTCTGCGGGGCGGAATCATGTTTTTTGTATTATATTTAGTACAAATTATTCTTGAATACTGTATTAAATTGTTGTATACTTCATAAATGTATGAATAAAATGAGGTTTATGAATGAGGCGTTGATTGAGGCCGGCAGGGCTGCAGCGGCCGGAGAAGTACCGGTGGGAGCGGTCATTGTCAAAGACGGAGAGATCATTGCGAGAGGGCACAATCTGACCGAGACGCTGAAAGATCCGACGGCGCACGCGGAGATGATCGCCATACGGCGGGCAGCGAAAGTACTGGGGGGCTGGCGGCTGATCGGATGTTCCATGTACGTTACGTGTGAACCGTGTGCGATGTGCGCGGGTGCGCTGATCTGGTCGAGAATGGAGCAGCTTTATATCGGAACCGATGATCCCAAAGCGGGTGCGTGCGGCTCCGTTCTGAATGTTGTGGACAATCCGGAACTGAATCACCGTGTTGTGACAGAAACCGGTATCATGAAAGACGAATGTTCCGCGGTCATGAAGAATTTCTTCAGAACTCTGCGTATGCAGCGCGGTAAAAAGGGCGGTACAGAAAAAAACACATCGGAGGATATAATATGAAGAAAGTCTGTGCAGCAGTTAGCTTGGCGATCGTCATGGTCATGCTGTCATCTGTTTTTTGTTTTGGCGCGGAGAGTCTGAAGATCGAGAAAACAGTTCCGTTCAACGGTCAGGAAAAAACAACCAAGGACAATATGTGTGTCAAGGTTTATTTCAACAAGGCCGTGGGCAATAAGGCGTCAAAGGCAGTCAATAAGGATAAGTTCAAAATCACCAACGACGAAGGGAAAGCGTTTCCGACCAGAATCTATTATAATTCCAAAAATCCAAAGTTTGCACTGATCACTATTGATACAAATAAGGTCAAGGTACGGGGAAGCAATGCGATTCAGGACAATACGTATTATACATGCACTCTTTCAAAGGGATTTACAGCCAACGACGGCGGTACGCTGCCGGCTGATCAGAAAATTCGTTTCAGGACGCTGAATCAAACCCGCGACACGATGGTTTATATGGTGATGATGTTCGTCTTGTTCGGTGGGATGATTTTCTTCACCATGAGGCAGTCCCAAAAACAGAAAATCGATGAAGCAGTCGAGGCCGGAAAGAAATCGACGTTCAATCCATATAAAGAAGCCCAGAAAACTGGAAAATCTGTACAGCAGGTTGTTGCTGAACATAAGAAGGCACTGGAAAAACAGAAAAAGAAACAGGCGAGAAAAGGGACCGGAAATGCCAAGGATGACCCGTTCCGCGACGGCGATGCGTATCGTGTGAAGCGGCCGCGGCCTGCATCAGAAGGTGGATCTACGTATAAAACCGGCCGCCGGGCGATCGCTGAAGCGGAAAAAGCGAAAAAAGAAGCGGAAAAGGCGGCGCGTAAAGCAAATAATTATGGAAAGAAAAAGAAATAATGAAGTAACGATTCGCTCTTTTGCCAAAATCAATTTGTCGATCGATGTCGGCCCGCTCGGAAATGACGGCTTTCATCCTGTCGACACAATCATGCAGCAATTGTATTTTCACGACGATGTGAAAGTTATATTCCGTAAGGATCCGGGCGGCGGGAACGGAAATCAGCAGATCAGGCTGACTTCTAACCGTCGATACCTGCCGGCGGACGAACGAAACCTTGCCTATAAGGCGGCGCTGCTGATGATTCGTAATTTTGGACAAAAGGTACCAGCAGGACTGATAATGATCCGTCTTTTCAAACGGATTCCGATCGCTGCCGGCCTTGCCGGAGGAAGTGGAAACGGCGCAGCCGTCATTCACAGCCTGAATAAGATCTGGGAACTCGATCTGAGCCTGGATGAGATTTTCCGGCTCTGCGGGGAATTGGGATCGGATGTTCCGTTTTGTGCGATGGGGCAGGCAATCGCAAACCCTGAACTGCCGGAGTCGATACGGCAAGACCGTCGGGCGGCTTCCTGTGCGCGGGCGACCGGGCGGGGAACGATCCTTGAACCGGTACAGGGCATCAGAAAGCCGATCGTGATCGCAAAGCCGAGGCTGAGTGTTTCTACGGCTGAGGTTTACCGGGGGATCGACCATTGCGGCATTCCTGAAAGGCCTGACAACGAACAGCTGATTCGTGATATGAAGGATCGGAATGACCGGATGTATAAAAATTTTATAAACGTACTGGAGAATTACACTTTGTCACAATTTAAAGAGGTTGCCGGGCTGAAGAATTTTCTGTCCGGAACGGACGCTGATAAAGTGCTGATGAGCGGAAGCGGACCGACCGTTTTCGCGGTGTACAGTGATGTGAACCAGGCGGAAGATGCCTGCGCGCGGGTCAGGGCAGCCGGATATGAGGCTTACCGGACCCGGACGCTGACGTAGCCGTCTGTATGATGTTTTTTATTACTGCTTTGGGGGATAAAATGTTAGATATCGATTTACAGAGCCATAAGCCGCTCAGAGAGCTTGTATATGAACAGCTGAAGAATCAGATTCTTGAGGGCAAGATCGCGCCGGGAACGCGGATGATGGAAGTCAATCTTGCTGAAGAAATGGGCGTCAGCAGGACGCCTGTAAGAGAAGCGATCCGAAAACTGGAAAAAGACGGGCTTGTCGTCATTGAGCCGCGAAGAGGCGCGTACGCATCCGAGATTTCCGTCCAGGACATTATTGATACTTTGACCGTTCGGAGTAACCTGGAAGCATTGGCCGCGTCAATCGCCGCCGAATACATTCAGGAGGAAGAACTGGCTGAACTGGAAAGAATAACAGATCTATTTGAAGAAGCGATCAATAACGGTGAGGTTGATGATATGGTCGAGCTCGACGAGCAGTTCCACAGACAGATCGTCGTGAGCAGCAGAAATAAAACGCTGGGCCAGCTTTCGGAAACGGTTCAGGAGCTTGCCCTGCGCTTCCGATATCTCTATTATGATGATTTTTCAAGATATCGCCACATGCCGAACGAGCATAACCGCATCATTGCCGCTTTGAGAAGCAAAAAACCGGAAATAGCAGCGGATGCCGCCCGCATCCATACGGATAACCTGAAACAGTTTGTGATAAACGAAGGCAGCACGGCGTTCAAGCTGAAGCGATTTGAATAAGCCGAAGTGATTTTAATGACCGGCTGGCAGCGGGTCGTCGGGCAAAGTATGCCTTAGGCGAAAGGTCTGTCAGGCAACTGCTGAAATATAAAGAAATCAGAGCCGGAACTCCTGGTTGTTCGGAGTGCCGGCTTTGTTTCATTTTGGAAGGAGGGCGATCAGTCGTGCCTGATCAGTTTTTGAGGACACAGCTTTTATTTGGCGAAGAGGCTATGGGTATTCTGAAAAAATCACGTGTGGCTGTATTCGGGATCGGCGGCGTCGGCGGATATGTGGTTGAAGCATTGGTCCGAAGCGGCGTGGGTACGCTGGATCTGGTCGATGATGACAAAGTGTCTTTGACCAATCTCAATCGTCAGATCATCGCGACCAGAGCGACGATCGGCAGGTACAAGGTCGATGCGGCGCAGGAAAGAGCGTGCGATATTAATCCAGACTGTGTGATCAATAAACATAAAACGTTTTATCTGCCGGAAACAGCGGAACAGTTTGATTTTTCGGAGTACGATTATGTTGTCGACGCAATCGACACTGTCAAAGGGAAACTGCAGCTGGTTCTGCAGGCACAGGAAAGCGGGACGCCGGTGATTAGCTGTATGGGTACCGGAAATAAACTGGATCCATCGCGGCTGGAGGTAACGGATTTGTATAAAACAGAAATGGATCCGATCGCGCGTATCATGCGGCGTGAACTGAAAAAGCGCGGCATCCGCCGGCTGAAAGTTGTATATTCCAAAGAGCCGCCGATAAAACCGATCAATGACTGTTCCGCAGGCTGCCGCATGAAAGGCACCGATCCGCAGGAAAAACCGGGAGCGTGTACCGGGCGGCGCCCGGTACCGGGTTCCACTGCGTTTGTACCGCCTGCGGCCGGGCTGATCATCGCGGCGGAAGTTGTAAAGGATCTGACACGGGAAGCCGCAGAACGCGCGCGGCAGGAATAGGAGGTATTAAGACATGAAGATTGTTGTTCTGGATGGTTATACGGAAAACCCGAATGACCTCAGCTGGGAAGAACTGGAGAAGATTGCTGAACTGACTGTATACGACCGTACAAAAGTCGATGATCACAGTGAAATCATCCGCCGGATTGGTGACGCGGATCTCATTCTGACGAATAAAACACCGATCAGCAGGGAAGTAATCGATGCCTGCCCGTCCATGCGCTATATCGGTGTGCTGGCAACGGGATACAACGTGGTTGATGTCGCATACGCGAGAGAAAAAAATATCCCGGTAACCAACATTCCGGCATACGGAACCGATGCTGTCGCACAGTTCGCGATCGCGCTCCTTCTGGAGGTCTGCCACCGCATCGGACACCACGACCGAGCCGTTAAAGCAGGTCGTTGGGCGAGCTGTGAAGATTTCTGCTTCTGGGATTACCCGTTGATCGAGCTGGCCGGAAAGACGATGGGAATCATCGGATACGGCCGCATTGGGAGGCGTGTCGCCGAGATCGCAAATGCCCTGGGCATGAGAATTCTTGTAAATAACGGTCATCCGGTGAAAGACCCTGCCGGCTTTGCAGAAGAAGTGTCGCTCAGCCGACTTTTCACTGAATCCGATGTAATTTCACTGCACTGCCCTTTGTTTGATTCGACAAAAGGTATTATTAATAAAGATTCCATCGCACAGATGAAGGACGGCGTCATTATCATCAACAATTCACGCGGGGCTCTGATTGTAGAGCAGGATTTGGCTGACGCGCTGAAATCCGGAAAAGTGCAGGCCGCTGCAGTCGATGTTGTCAGCGAGGAGCCGATCAAAGAGACTAATCCACTTCTGACCGCTGAAAATTGCCTGATCACACCGCACATTTCCTGGGCGCCGCTGGAAGCGCGCAGAAGAATCATGGAAATGACAGTACAGAATCTTCGGAATTATCTGGACGGAAATCCGACCAACGTTGTTAATTGATCAATTACGGCATCGCGATCGCCAGATTTCGTGAAATCGTTATCGCGGAAGCTAAGTCGTTGGGCGGTTTATCGAGAAACAGTGAATGAAAAGCGAGGCAGCAATGGATATAAAGCATTTTTTTGTCGAAGCAGGTGCCGGGGCTCCTCTGATTCTGCTCCATGGAAACGGTGAGGACAGCGGATACTTTTCCGGGCAGATCCATGATTTTTCCGAGTACTATCATGTTTATGCCTTAGATACGCGCGGCCATGGCAGGACGCCGCGCGGCAGCATGCCGTTTACGATCCGGCAGTTTGCTGAAGATCTGAAGATATTTATGGATGAACGCGGAATGAAAAAAGCGCATATTCTGGGATTTTCGGACGGCGGCAACATTGCGATGATTTTTGCGCTGCGTTATCCGGAACGTGTGGACAGGCTGATTCTGAACGGTGCCAATCTGGAACCGGGCGGCGTGAAAAGGTCTGTTCAGATTCCGGTTGAAATTGGTTACCGGGTGGCGCGCTTTTTCTCCGTGATCAGTAAAAAAGCTGAAAAAAATGCGGAAATACTCGGCCTTATGGTGAATGACCCGAATATTTCTGTTTTACAATTATCAAATATTCGTGCCGAAACGCTGGTGATCGCCGGAACAAAGGATATGATCCGTGAGGAGCATACGCGGCTGATCGCGGGAAATATTCCAGGCGCAGAACTTGCGATCATACCGGGGGATCATTTTGTCGCGGCGGGCAACCCGGCGGCATTCAACGAGCGGGTGTTGCAGTTCCTTTTATTTCAGCGCTGAAGCATCGATTTCAGCGCTGATTTCATATCCTGTTCCTTTTTCGATCTGATCGTCCGTCAGGAGATCAAGCCGGCTTTTGATCAGAAGGATCGAGGAAGATCCTTCTTTCAGGCTGTGGTTTCTCCGGGAGGATGTATTTATGTTCAGGAAGTCGGTGACCGGCGTAATAAAATAACTGCGCCAGCGGGTGTCAAAAATTCCTTTGCCGGTTGTTTTTATGAAGATGCAGAGGACATCGTTATGCTTTGATGTGTCCGTCAGCGGTTTGGCGAAATACAGTCTGGAATCAGTTACGGTTCCCTGTTTTCCGGCCTTTTTTTCTGCCTGGGTCAGCAGTTTTTTTATCACAGGTTTCTTGTCGTTGATGAATGCGCCGGCGTCACTGTATTTTGTCGGCAGACCGGATACTTTTATGTGGATGTTTTTATCTGTGCCGGTGTATCTGAAATTGTGTTCGATGGCAAAATCTTTCGGGTTTACGGGCGAATCGGACCGGGCGCGGATGCGGACGGTGAGTGTATCCCCGTTCTTAAGGGCTGAAAGAACCAGAGATTTGTCGGCTTTGACCTGAAAGGAATTCAGAAAATCGTCCCAGGCGCTGTTTGTGATTTTTAGCTCCACTGGTTTTTCTACACTGATCGTAAATGCGTCGCTGTTTGTGAGGTCGAGCGTGTAGCGGTTTTCGGACGGAGAATAGCGCAGAACTTTGTCTGTGTTCAGCGTAACGTTTTCGGATAGATCGACGGTCGGGCGCAGGGAACCGATGACACCGGCAATGTAGCCGGCCGTCGCGGCAGCGCCGATTACTATGATGAGTCCGGTGACTGCTAAAAGAATATAGATCGGTTTTTTTCTTCGTTTATGGACAGTAACTGTGTCGGATGGGTTTTGAGGATATGGTTTTTTCTGTGCGTTCAGTATGGGTTCCCGGCGGCTTTTGGCGGCGTGTTTGCCGGCTGCGTTTCGTATCTCATCGAAGTCGAGTTCCATAGTATTTCTTTTTGAAAAGTCGATGTTTTCTTCAGATGGAGTTTTTATTGCGCGTTTTTTCCCAGATTCCTCAGAACGGGCTTTGTTGTCCGAGGAGGTATCTTTACTTTCTTTATTTTTGTTTGTCATCATTTTTTTAATACAGCTGGCTGATCTCGAAAAAGAACAGTCTTATTCAAAGCGGGGTACAAAAGGACATTCTTTTGTACGGCGGACGTATGCAGGCTCTGTGTAAAAAATGTTAACATATACGTTATTTCTGTGCAAGAATGGCGGGATCGGTGTCCGGATTGTTTATGCTGCTGGTTTACATTACTAACGAGCGGGTAGTTTTGTCGTAAATCACTTTTTCCAGCGAAAAGCCGTTGCAAAATCTCCCAAAATGCGCTATACTATTTTCGACATATGTCGATAATCGTTCCGTCGAAGGAGGCGATCATATGGCAAGACCGAGAAAATGCAGAAGAATCTGTAAAGAACCGGCATACGACAGATTTGTGCCGGAAGGGATCTTATGCCAGGATGTAATTGTTTTGTCGCTTGATGAATATGAAGTGATCCGGCTGATCGATCTGGAAAACCGGACACATGAACAATGCGCAAGACAAATGGATGTTTCCAGGACCACAGTAACGGAAATCTATCAGATCGCCAGGCAAAAGGTGGCTGACTGTATTGTGAATGGAAAGCCGCTGCATATCGCGGGCGGAAGCTATAAACTATGTGACGGGTCGGCGGAGGGTTACTGCAGAAAGACCTGTAGAAGGAACGTCAGTACGGCAGTTTGCCAGGGGGTTCAGAAGAAAGGAGCGAATGAAATGAGAATTGCGGTAAGTTATGAAAACGGAGAGATTTTTCAGCATTTTGGACATACATCACAGTTCAAGCTGTATGACATAGAGTCTGGTGAAATCGTCAGGACAATCATTGCCGATATGGAGGGACAAGGTCACGGCGCGCTGACAGAGTTTCTTGACGGTGTTGTGGCGGATGTGCTGATTTGCGGCGGGATTGGAGCCGGCGCCAAGAACGCGCTTCAGGAAGCCGGCATCAGGTTGTATGGCGGAGTAAAAGGCAGTGCCGATGAAGCGGTCGACGCGTATTTAACCGGCAGTCTGGTTTTTGATGAGGGCGTAACCTGCAGCCATCATGGGCACGGTGACGGGGCAGATCATGACTGTGGGAGTCATGGACACGGCGATGGTCATCACTGCGGCGAGGATCGGCACGGTTGTACCGGGAACCGGTAATCCGGCGGGTACATGTTCTGATTGTCGCTGACGAAAATTGAGATGTTGAGCCGCATTTATATAACGGGACCGGGCACAGCGAAGAGATTTGCTGTGCCCGGTCCTCTCTTAGTGGCAAAATGATTGACCGGGTATATTTTGTCTGACAGTTGTGTTTCATGCACAATTGTCATTACTTTTGCTGAACTTTAATGTTCATATGGCGGAAAGTTATGCTATAATTAATTACAACGCTTTAATGATATAAAGTGACAATGTGTTCGATTCATGATGATCCGGCGATGTCTTCCGGAGTTCATGGAAGCTATATCTAAGGCAGATATCGGAGGATAGATTGATGAAAGCAGTCAGATATTACGGGATACAGGACGTAAGATGTGAAGAGATCGCGAAACCGCAGTGCGGAAGCGGGGAGGTCCTGATCAGAGTCGCTTACGCGGGAATCTGCGGATCGGATCTGCATATATATAACAAACAGATGTTTATACAAAACATACCGGAAACGATGGGGCATGAATTTGTCGGGATTATTGAGGAATGCGGAGCGGAGGTTAAAGGATTTAAGCCGGAAGACCGGGTGATCGCGAATCCGATGGTAACGTGCGGAGAGTGCGAGGGCTGCCGGAAAGGTTTGCCAAACACCTGCGCCGAACTCGGATTTATCGGGGAAGTCCGGCCGGGGTGCTTCGCGGAGTATATCGTTCTGGAACCGGAGGCGCTGATCCCGGTGCCGAAGGAGGCGGATCTGAAGCAGGAAGCCCTGGCTGAACCGCTGGCGGTTGTGCTGAATTTGTGTGAGCGCGCAGACCTTTGTCCAGAGGATGAAATTGCGATCATCGGAGCCGGTCCGATCAGTCTTCTGACGATTATTGCTGCAAAGAGTATTTACGGCGTAAAGTCGGTCTATGTCTGCGGGCGGTCGGCCATGCGGCTGGAACTGGCGGGCAGAGTCGGGGCGGATTATGTCGATACAGTGCTGCCGGAGAATAAAAAATTTGATAAAGTAATTGAAATCGCGGGCAGAGAGGCGACGTTCAACATGGCCGTCGAGCATACGCAGCCGAACGGAACACTGTGTGTGGTAAGTATTTTTGAGGATGAATTTATAGTAGATCTTAATCTGCTGGTCGCGTCCCAGATCCGTTTTATTGGGTGCAACGCCTATGAGAGGCGCCATCTGGAAGACGCGGTTCGGGTGATCGCGGAAGGAAAAGTGGATGTAACGCCGTTGATTTCCGCGGAGTATGACCTGGCAGAGTGTGCTAAAGCGTTTGAAGCGCTGAATGAAAAGGATAAAACTGTCGCTAAGATTTTGTTTTCAATGTCTGATTGATTGTTTGGAATATCAACAAAGGGTGATCCCGAGTTGATTCAGTTTAAGTCGGAAATGGAACCCGCTGGTTATACAGACCGGGGATATCCGGCGATCGTTATTGCAGGACACGCTTTTCGCGAAAAAACGTGTCAGAAAATTATTATATTAAGGAGGGTAGGTCATGCTGCATTGGTTTTTTGATTTTGCGCTCAGTACGGGTGTGCTGATTATCGGAACGATAATAGTGGCGGCAGTTGCCACGATTACGTTTTATCTGGGCCTGTGGAGGCTCTGATTTCAAGGGTTTCAACGGTTCCCGCGTTTGCGGCAGCGTGAATTTCCGCGTCTGCGGAAGCGCTGACTATTGATTGGAGGGAAATAAATTGCTTAATGTTGACAATTTAGAAAAGGCACTGGGGTTTGATATTCCCATAATCGTGCCGATTATGCTGGTTATTTATATCGTAGCAATTCTGCTGGTCGGTTTATGGGCAGCAAAAAAAGTAAAGAATTCTGAGGACTGGTACGTCGGAGGACGGTCGATGGGGCCGTGGATTACAGCGCTCGCGCATGGGTCCAGTTCTCTCGGCGGAGGAATGTACATCGCGGGTCCGCAGTACGGATGGGAAGCAGGCGCTTCGGCTCTGTGGGCTGCACCGGGCGATGTGTTTGGTCCGCTTCTTAACTTTGGTTTTATCGCAAGAAGAATGAGAAGATACACGGAAAAGTCGAATGCGCTGACAATTCCGGAATTTTTCGGCCATCGTTATTATAGTAATTTCGTGCGTTATTTATCTGTAATTATTCTGATTATAGCAATGCTGATTAGTCTTCTTGTTGAATACATGGCGATGGGCGTGCTGATTTCCTGCATCACTGGCTGGAGTTACAATATTTCACTGGTGCTGGGATGCATCGTTATCCTGATCTATACCGGTGCGGGTGGATATCTTTCGGTTGCCTATACGGATTTTGTACAGTCGATTCTGATGGTAATCGGACTGCTGATCCTGATTCCGGTCTGCATTCACAGCGTTGGTGGACTGACCGGCATGAACCATGGTCTGGCTCATGTGGCAAAAGGTTTTGAGACGCTTTGGGGCGCGAATTATGAATTAAAAGGAGCGCCGTTGATGATCGCGGGTATAGCGCTGGTCTATTTCATCGGATATATGGGCCAGCCGCATCTGATCATAAAAACGGTTGCGATCAAGGATGAAAAATCGATCCGTCTGGTTCCGCTGATCGGAGCCTGTTTCGGATTTGTGCTGGCCTTTGGCGTATATATTATCGGTATGTGTGGAAGAATCACGTTCCCGAGTGCAAAGATGCTGCCAGGCGGAAGTGCGGAATACGTAATGCCGATGCTTTGTCTGACAAAACTTCCTGCACCGGTCGCGGGTCTGATTCTGGCAGGTGCCGCCGCCGCAGTTATGTCGAC
>ONJN01000166.1 GCA_900318155.1 uncultured Eubacteriales bacterium | reverse complement strand
GGCGCTGACTCTCCGACTGGCGCTGACTCAGCAACCGGCGCTGGTTCAGCGACAAGCTCCGGCTCATAAACAGGTTCCGGTTCTGCGACAATCTGTTCAACCGGCGCTTCCTCATATTCCACGGCTGGAATTTCTGCTGCCGTATCCTCCGAAATCACGCTCTGCGGCACAGGCTCATCCCTCTTTACAGAATCTGCAAGCGTAGCAAGCTTTTCCAGACTCTCTCTGAGCGAAGACTCCGCATCCTCTCCGCCAGAAACATGATTACTGAACAGATCAAAATCATCATCAGCCTCGGCTCTGAGCTTCTTCTGCTCTTTATCTAAAAGATCCTGGAACTCATCTTTTTCACTATTATATGTAAAGAAACTGTCGATCGTACCTTCATCACTTCGAATTCTCGTTTCAGGCTCCGGAACATCACGCTCAAAAACCGAAACAGACCGCTCCGCTTCCGCTCTCGCCTCCAGCTGTTCCGTATCGACCGCCGGCGCGGTACCGTCATCACCCCTAACGATTGATTCCAGATCAACCGGCTTTGGTTCCTCCCGTTTCAGCGCGCCAAACGGCGACACGCCGGATGCCTCCAGTTCCGCTCTTTCATTGGCTCTGCGGCGGATCCTCCTGTTCATGTCCGCCACGGAATCCCAGTGAAAATCAATATCTTCCGTTTTCCTGCCTTCATTTGAAGGATATCCTTCAAGATCCCAGTCAAAGCGATCTGCCTTCTGTATCCCGTCAAACTTATTCTGCGGAGCTTCCGTATCCGGTGTCTGTACACCCCGCTCAGATGCCGCGTTTCCGACATCCTGCGGTTCCTGCGCCGCCGCATTATTCATGTTCTGAGCATACTCAGGCGCTGCCGGTGCTTTTTCCGTCACAGCCTGTTTATCCGTCTTTGTCCCGCATTTACTGCAGAAGTTATCATCTGCCGCCAAAACGTGACCACAATTACTACAATATATCTCTGACATTTTCTGCCTCCGATCAAAATAATGAATTAACGTCTTTCTGTCCCGCCGCACTCCAGCGGCAGCTTCCCGGATCACGAATCCGGCCGTCATATCATTGTATCTGCGTCCGCAGTTCTTCCAACGTATGTACTTTGCCGAACTTGTCCGTTCCGTCATCTCTGTTCCGGAACTTCGGAAAGACCGTTACAGCAGTTTTTTCTTCATCAGCTTCCGGCTTTGCCGGCACACTGATCTTAAGATCCGGCTCCGTCTTCCCTGCGATCCACTCGTGTCCTGAACTGTCTCTTTCCGATACCCTGAATTCCGTTACGGTCTTTCCGGAATCCCATATCGCCTCAATCTCCTCCTCGGCTTCCACTGCGGCCACCGATTCAGGCCGGCGGGCTTCCGCCGATCCGGCGGTCGCTCCGTCCCATACACGCTGCGATATTCCGTGGTCGGTTTCTGCCTGAAAAACGACGCCCGTTTTCGCTGTGTGTTCTTTAAAATGAGTCAGTGCGATCTCGTTATTCCCCTGCGGCGATGCCCTGAGTCCGCCCGGCTCCGAAGCATCCCCGCTATCCTGTATCATATCCTGTATCCTCGACAAAGAATCCTCTATCTGTTCCAGCGTCGTGCCGTGTTCTTCAGCCGCTTTATTTACTTTGTTATAAATAAAAACCGCAAGAACGATAATCACGACAACGATTACAATGATGATCAGGAAAAATAAGAATGTAGTTGTCATATAACCCCTCCGAAAACAAAACATAAGTTATTTAATTATACAATAAATTAAATACATTAGCAAACCACAGGCGCCGACAAAGAAACCCTGCCCGCGTCCACTCCTGAAATTCAAAAGGGACGCCGCAAACGATCTGCAGCAGTCCCTTTGTCTGTTTTCCGAATTACCCGCGGAGGCCCTGGATTCTCTTTTTTCCGGCTCTGCCCGCGTTCGCAGCTTTTGACTTGAATTTGTCCAGAAGTTCCTCAAAAGCGTCCTTTGCGGCATAAATATCTACCTTGCTGGTTGCCCTTTTTACTTTATTGACGTATCGGTCGACCAGTTTCTTGATCTCCTGTCTGTCTTTTTTATCATACTGCTTCAGCGGAACTGACTGTAATTTCCTGATTACTCTGTTTTTCAGCTTTTTTTCCTCTTCCTTTTTACGCTCAATCCCAAGAACGATGAAAATAAGCAGCGCAATCCCTGCCGTCGCGATTGCCGCGGTAACGATAACCGATGTCATGTTGTCCTTCTCATTCATAGATAATCCTCCCACTCATTGAATAGCTGAGTTCTTTGTCTCTGACCAGTTCCCCGCCGGGATGACTTCCTGATCAGCCGTATTTCCTGATATAATGGAAAAGCTTTTTTGTGTCGCTCCATCGGGAGCTGCTCCCGAGCACAACAGTCACATACTTTACCCCCTTATATTGATAAACTCCGGAAAAACATAATCCGCCCAGGTCTGTCGTACCCGTCTTCCCGCCGAGATGGCCTTTATAATTTTCCAGGATAAGTTCATTTGTCGATTTGACAAAATTCTCCCGGTCCTTTTTCAGTGAATTGAATCTATATTTTTTCTTCAGTACGATCTTTCTGAAAGGTTCATTTTTCATTGCTTCTATGTTGATCAGCGCCAGATCGTAAGCACTTGAATAATGGCCGTAGGTGTCCAGTCCGTGTGGATTGACAAAATGAGTGTTCCTGCATCCCAGTTCTTTCGCCTTTTGATTGACCATCTTCATAAACGCCGCCTGTGTGCCCGCCGTCCCTTCCGCGACAGCCGCCGCCGCATCATTGGCCGACGCCAGCAACATGGCAGTCCACAGATCTTTCAGGTAAAACTTATCTTTTTTCTTAAGCCAGAGACACCCGTCTTCTGTATTCGCCGCAGCCTTCGATATAGTTACAACCTTGTTTCCGTCTGCATTTTCCATGGAAACGGCCGCAGTAAGCATCTTTGTCGTGCTTGCATTATTACAGCGCTGGTTCATATTCTTATCGTACAAAACCTTCTTATTATCCATACGCATGATGACGGCTCTCTTCGCAATCAGGTTTTTAATCTTCGCCCGGTTATACACGGTAAACCGAATGGCTTTGCCTGTATACGCCGTACCTTTCACACTCGCCGGAACAAAAATCCGCCACGTAGAATACGTACTGTTCTTCCATTCAGACGGAAAAGTAATTTTCACCTTTTCCGTATCCCCGGCACCGATTCTTATCGTAGAACGCGTGACCCACTTTTTATCCTTCGCGTTATATTGCTGGACTTTCACACTGCGGCTTCTTGCCGGAGTAATCTTAATCGTTTGTGAATAGGCCTGCTCTGCCGATGGATTCGCGGAAAGTCTGATCCCCGTCACCTTTGTCACCGGCCGGAGCAGAAATACAACAGATACAATGATCGCCGCCGCAAGAATTAAAGTAGAAATCGCAATTAATGCTTTGCTCATAAAGAATCCCTCTAAAAATACCCAATAAACTACTGCAAACAAAAAAAGCTCGATTTGTTTATTATACAGTATTTTGAAATTATATCAATGGCAGACGCTGAAAACGCTTTGTTTTTTGACAAAGGCCAACGCACAGCCCTCGCCGCCTCCGCATCTTCGCCGCTTTAATCAACTCCCTCAGAAATCCCCCGGAATTCCCGTCGACTTGAAGTACGGCGGGTGCAAAAATCAACGCATTGTGATAAAATATATGCACAGCAATTTATTATATTCAGCTAAGAAGATATTTTAATAAACTGGAGGTATCACCATTGTCTGCTATATTTAAGAAATTAGAAGAGCAACTTAAAGCATCAAACAAAACAATCGTTCTCCCGGACGGCCCGGATCCTCGTATCCTTGAAGCCTCAGCAAGATTGACGGCTGACGGCATCCTCGATGTTATCCTCGTCGGAACTCCGGAAGAATTCGATGCGGCGGCCAAAGAAACCGGCTTCGACATCAGCAAATGCCAGATCATTGATCCAAAGAACTACGACGATATGGACAACATGGTCAAAGCCATGATGGAACTCAGAAAGAAAATGACGGAGGACGAAGTCCGTGAAACGCTGAGACAGGGCAACTATTTCGGCACCATGCTCGTAAAAATGGGCAAAGCGGAATGTCTGCTCGGCGGAGCGACTTATTCCACAGCCGACACCGTCCGCCCGGGGCTGCAGCTCATCAAGACAAAGCCGGGCGCGCACCTCGTAAGCTCCTGCTTTATTCTGATCAACGATGAGGATGAGAGGATCGCCATGGGCGACTGCGCGATCAACATCGACTACCAGGACGATGTCGACAAAGCAACCGGCGAAGTCACTTATTCCGCAGCCAAAAAACTCGCAGAAGTTGCAATAGAAACAGCAAATACGGCAAAGATTTTTGAGATCGACCCGAAAATCGCTGTCCTCAGCTTCTCTACAAAGGGCTCCGGCAAGGGCGGCACTGTCCAGCTGTCCCACGACGCCACACTGGAAGCACAGAAAATGGCCCCGGATCTTGCGATCGACGGCGAGCTCCAGTTCGACGCAGCCGTTTCCCCTGTCGTAGCAAAGACAAAATGTCAGGGTTCCCCGGTTGCCGGTCAGGCCAATACATTTATCTTCCCGTGCATTGAAGCCGGAAACATCGGCTACAAAATCGCCCAGCGTCTCGGCGGATACGCCGCGTACGGCCCGATCCTTCAGGGACTCAACGCCCCGATCAACGACCTGAGCCGCGGCTGCGACGCAGACGAAGTCTACAACATGTCCCTGATCACAGCAGCACTGTCATAAACACTGTCACAAACGGCTGTAATAAACGGCAGTCGTGACCGACGTCCAGAAACAGCACTCATAAATGACAGTCAGAATAATCGACAAAAAACGATCATGTTTCGGCATGGTCGTTTTTTTTCTGTTCCGGACAAAAAAACGATCACAAGCTGAAAAAGTCGTTGAATGATTATGCAAGGTCATTTGAAAATAAACTGGGTCATTTGAAAATTTAACTGCACGTTAATATCGTGCATTTACAATATATGTGCAACAGAAATATAATGCAAATATATCTCGCCGTCGGAATCGGGTCGGAACGGAAACCGCACCGGGAGTTGCCGTCAGAAACGCACCGGTGTTTAATACTATGAGATTTCGTGGTGGTAGTAGTTCAATGGAAAAAAAAAGGAGCGCTGCCATCAGCGTACTTTACGCTTCATGCAGCAACTCCTTGCTCTCTATTTGTTTTCAATTATCACGTACACCACATCTATAGAAGGAATCTCGTCGCTTCCTCCAATCACTCGATCCATGGTTTCTGCCCCGTTATGCACGCCGTAGACCGTGACAATATCTTCTTCCACCATCTTCGGATCCTTGTTGTCACGTCTGTCCTCAAGCACGTATTCATTGCCAGATCAGCCGGCACTATAAATCCGCAGCGGCCTTTGCCCCGTACGCTGTCTTCGCAGACAAAACCGCGTCCTTCACAGCCTCCGCCATGACTTTTGCCGCCAGCGTTCCCGCAAGATCCACATTGGTCTTTACCGTTCCGGACGCCATCGCGTACACGGTGTCTCCGTCCGCCATCGTGTGAACCGGACGGATCGTACGGGCCAGCCCGTTGTGCGTCATATCGGCGATGCGGGTGAGGTCGGTCTTATTGAAATCCGCGTTGGTCAGAATCACGCCGATCGTGGTATTTCCCGCCGGCAGATGTGACTTCCCGTCATCAGATCCGTTTCCGCCGTCGTCGTTTCCGTGCGAACTCCAGCCGATTGCGCCGTCAGACATTCCCTGACCGCCAGCCTGCTCCTCATACATTTTATACATCAGCGCCTCGCTGTTCCGCAGATTACAATGATCATCCGTTAAAAGACCCGCGATCTGCTCACCGCTGTCCGGATCAAAAACATCACCCAATGCATTGACAATTACGACCGCGCCCATCTTCAGATCACCAAGCTGAACGGCGTAACTACCGATCCCGGATTTCATCAGCGCCTGTGTCCCGAGAAGCTTGCCCACTGTCGCGCCCGTGCCGCCGCCGATACCGCCGTGGCACTGTTCTTTATCCGCTTTTTCCGGATCGGAATCGTCATACACGCCATGGTTCTCCGAGTCCACACATGCCCGGTTCGCCATCTCCGGATCCGGCCAGGTATCCGGCATACCAACCGGAAGATCAAAAATACACGACGCGCACACAAGCGGCACGATGCCAAACCCCGTGTCAAAGCCGATCCCGTGATTCCGCAGATACTCCATGACCCCCTGCGCCGCGCCGAGACCATACGCCGATCCGCCGCTGAGAAGCAGCGCATGGATGCAGTCCGCATTGGCCGTCGGGCTGAGCAGCTCCGTCTCTCTGGAAGCCGGTCCGCCGCCGCGCACTGAAACGCCGGCCGCCGCGCCTTCATCCGAAATAACGACTGTGCACCCGGTTCCCCAGCTTTCATTCTGGGCGTGTCCGATCCTGAACCCTTCAATTGTGTGAATACTAATTATTTCCATATAAAACCTCCCTCCGCGTCCGGGATCTTCCGAAATTATCCGGAATCGTCCCTCACTGCATCCAAGTCCGCCCCGCATCTGCGCCGGCTCACGAAACGACAGATCCAACCGT
>ONJN01000252.1 GCA_900318155.1 uncultured Eubacteriales bacterium | reverse complement strand
TTTTTATCCGTTTGATATAAAAAAACCGGCAAAATAGCCGGCCGCCATTAACGGCGCATATTTAATAGTATTAAATCATAAGCGTTGAAATTTCAACGCCGAAGATTCTGAAAAAGTTTACGATATTTTAAGCAAGGAGGATACCATTATGAAATCAGTAAAACTGACCGATACGCTGACCTGGAACGGCGCTCTGGATCCGGATACGCATCTTTCGGACGTCATCGTTGAAATGGAGTTCGGCACGACGTACAACGCTTATACACTCAAAGGAAGCGAAAAAACAGCTCTCTTTGAGACGTCAAAGTTTAAATTCTGGGATGAATTCAGGGAAAGACTTGATGAAGTAGTCGATGTGAAAGACATCGATTATATCGTTATGGACCACACGGAACCGGATCACGCCGGAACGGTTGAAAAGCTGATTGAGCTTAACCCGAAGCTGATCGTCGTAGCGACCGGCACCGCGATCGGATTCCTGAAAGAAATCATGAACAAAGATTTTCACAGCCTGGCCGTTAAAGAAGGCGACACACTTTCGCTCGGCGACAAAACGCTGCATTTCATGCCTTTGCCGAATCTGCACTGGCCGGATACGATGTTCACCTATGTGGAAGAAGATAAAACGCTCTTCACCTGCGATGTTTTCGGCGCGCACTACTGTCCTCCGAACGGGATCTGCCGAAGCGATCTGACGGGCCAGGATGAAGAGAATTATAAGAGAACGATGAAGGATTATTTTGACATCATCATCGGACCATATAAAAACCCTTACATGGACAACGCGCTGGAGCGCATCAAAGACCTCGAGATCGAGATGATCTGCCCGGGCCACGGACCGGTTCTGGACGCAGACCTCGACTGGCTTATGGAAAAGTATTATGAATGGTGCGCTGTACCGCCTAAGGGCGACAAAAAACTGGTCGTCATTCCTTACGTCAGCGCGTACGGTTATACCGGACTGCTCGCGGAAAAAATCGCGGAAGGCCTGGAGTCCACCGGTGAGATCGAAGTTCATATGTACGAGATGACACAGGATGATCCGGCAGCAGTTTTGGCAGACATCAACGCGGCGGACGGCGTGCTGTTCGGAACACCGACGATCGTCGGCGACGCGCTGGCACCGATCCGCAACCTGACGACAAACCTCTTCCCTCCGCTCTGCAAAGGTAAGCTGGCCAGCGCGTTCGGATGCTACGGCTGGAGCGGCGAAGGCGTACCAAACATCATTGAGCGACTGAAGCAGCTGAAAATGAAAGTAATCGACGGATTCCGCGTACGCTTCAAACCGAGCGACGTTGAGCTGATCGACGCGCACGATTTCGGATATACCTTTGCCTGTCTTCTGCTTGACAGAAAGCCGGAGAAAAAGAGCAAAGGCGGCGGCGCTCAGCTCGTCAAGTGTGTTGTCTGCGGTGCGGTCTTTGACGCGTCGGTCGATGTTTGTCCTGTCTGCGCGGCAGGTCCGGATAAATTCATTCCGGTTGAAGATACGGCGACCGATTACAGAAATAACACAGACGAAAAATTCGTGATCATCGGTGGCGGCCCGGCCGCGTACAGCGCGGCAGGCGCGATCCGCGAGAGAAATGAAACCGCGGAGATTACCATCCTGACGGAAGAGATCGAGCTTCCGTACAACCGTCCGATGCTGACAAAGAACCTGCTTTCAGACTTCTCAAACAACCAGCTCGCGATCGAAGGACCGGACTGGTACATTAAAAACAAGATCCTGGTCAAAGTGAATCAACACGTTACGGCGATCGATACCACCGCGAAGACGGTTACATACGACGATCTCACAAGCAACAGCACAGAAACAGAAACCTACGATAAGCTGATTTACGCGCTCGGCGCGTACTGCTTTGTCCCTCCGATCAAAGGCGCGGACAAAGAGCATGTACAGACCGTCCGCAACATCGCGGATACCGACCGCATCAAGAAGGTCATCGAAGACCGCGGCGTCAAAGAAATCGTCTGCATCGGCGGCGGTGTAATGGGTCTGGAAGGCGCCTGGGAACTGAAGATCGGCGGCTACGACGTAACGGTTCTGGAAACGGCGCCGGGACTCCTGCCGAAACAGCTGGACGATCCGGCATCTGAAATGCTGGAAAACATCTGCAACAACGTCGGCGTTAAAATTGTCACCGGCGCTCAGATCGAGGAAATTACGGACAATGAAGTCATTCTGGCGGACGGCAGCAAATACCCTGCTCAGCTGGTCATCATGTCCACCGGTATGCGCCCGTACACGGCGCTCGCTGAGGCCGGCGGC
>ONJN01000165.1 GCA_900318155.1 uncultured Eubacteriales bacterium | reverse complement strand
TGCCGAAGGGAAGATCAATCACATTAAACTTCATATACACATCTACAGTTTCTTCTACTCCCTCGGCATTAAAAAGCTGTACTTGTTGAACAAAGACATATAGAACTTCGCATTCGTAACCAGTTTCATTATTCTGCAGGGAATAACAGAAAGCATCGGTTTCTATTTGCATCAAGATAGACTTCTGCTTATCACTGCTGATATTATACTCGTTGATAAAATCAAGGTTCTCCTGCCGGTTTTCATTCAGCAAGATCGTGTATCTGTTCTTTTCAACACAGGATTTGATCTTTACGAGAATAGAATCAATTTCTTCCCGTGTATAATGCTGATCGTAATACAGATTCATAAGATACACCTCCAAAACCATAGTACGCTAAAGTTTTCCATTTGTCAATTATTTGTCAATATATTGTATTATTTATCGTACTATTTAATGCGCTTATTCTCTTCCGGATCAGGTATTGATCAATTAAGTGTACTTAGTATGATGACACCTGGCAGCCAGAACAACTGCGCCCTGCCGCGAACTAATTGACCAGCCGTTTCTCGTTTCGTCTTATACATAAAAGATATCGACAATTATATGAAAAATGTATGAATAAAATTCCCCTTTTATGAAAAAAATTCCCCTTTTAAGTGTTTGGGTGTAGTAAAATAATACTAAATCTACTTTCTGAACTGCAGTACCAGAGTATACACAGACCTGTCGACTATCTTTTTATAACGGTTATCGAAAAGATATCACTTGACAAATCCTTGATTTCTCAAGCATTTGTTAATTAACAAACAGAGAGGAGGTGTTGCAAATGAATGCGCAGAAAGTTTTTTGTGAAGAATGCAGAAGCGATGTGGATTATGTCGTAACGACGGTGCCGATGACAGGTACCATCAAAGATAAGGAGTATTCCTTCACAGGAAAAGAAGCCCGCTGCACAAACTGCGATTCTCTGATCTATGTGCCGGAACTTTCGGATACCAACCTTCAGGCACTCTATGATGTGTATCGTCAGGAGAACGGAATCATTCCCCTCAGTCAAATACAGGAAATTCCGAAAAAATACAACATCGGGAAGAGGCCGCTTTCCCTGCTCCTCGGCTGGGGAGAACAAACCTTCTCCCGGTACTATGATGGAGACATGCCTACAAAACAATACTCCGATATTCTTGTCCGCATCTATCGCAAGCCCCTGTTCTTTTCCAAACTGCTTGAAGCTAACAAAGGAAATCTGAAATCCACCCTTGCTTACGAAAAAAGCCGCCGTACTGTTGACAAACTTCTCTTTGCTGATGTCCCTGATGGCAGCAAAATCAATCTGGTCACACAATATCTGCTGAGCCAATGCGAAGATATTACCCCTCTCGCTCTGCAAAAAGCGCTCTATTATATTCAGGGATTCTATTTTGCCTTTTATCAGAAATTCCTTTTCAAAGAAGATTGTCAGGCATGGGTTCACGGCCCGGCCTATAAAGACATATACTTCCGTTACAGGGATTATCACTTTGATCCCATTGAAAAAACCAAGGACTTTGATTCGTCCGTATTCGCCTCCGGAGAAAAAACCATCTATGACAGTGTCATTAACAGCTTGTGCTGCTACAGCAGTATGGTGCTTGAGTATTTCACACACAACGAATCTCCATGGCTCACCACCCGTGGTGACCTGCCTGTTTCAGAACCTTCTGACAGGATCATCGATAAAATGCTGATCGGAGATTATTTCAGTACGGTAAAATCAAAGTACAGCATGATAAACCCGGGGGATATCAGAGAATACGCGCAGGCTATGTTCCTCCGCAGGGAACTGATCTGAAACTTCATCAATTCACCATTCAAAATTTCAGGAATTTTCTGTTTGAACATCTCGAGTACTCACCTTCATACGAGAATCCGAACATAAACAAACTCCCGGCTGCCGGGTTTTCACCCAGCGACCGGGAGCCATTTTATCTCGTCACGTATTTCTGATTTCTGCTGCGGGGTTTGTCCGGTATCGTCATTATCAGAACACCTTTGTCAATCAAAGGTGTAATATACCGCTGCGTTACATAAAATACGGTCTTCAGCCCCAGCATTTCGGCGATCTCCTGCCGGGATTTCGGAGTCGCGCAGAATTTTGTGATTCTTTCTTCTGGATCCCCGATTTCCCGTCCGGCATTTATTCCTTCTTTATTTTCCCGGACTCTCACGGAAGAACCCGATTCTTTGCTGACGATCCCGTTATATAATCTGACAATGAACTCATCCCGCCTGTTTTCAAACACCGGTTCACTCAATCCATGTTCCCGCATTACTCTGCGCATCGTTGGAATGCCGGAATACCGGTTTTCTGCTTCGGTTAGCGCTTCCGCTATTACAGCAAGCGCGGGATTGCGGAGATCAGGTCGGACGATCCCCAGCTGTTCAACGGTCAGTCTGCCGTACAAACCGCCCGGGCTGCGAATTTCCAACCGGTCACTGAACATATTGATCTGCACCGGCGTCCCTTCTGTAAAGGTACTGTAATCCCTGTGGATCAGCGCATTGAGTATGGCCTCACGGATCGCCGTAACAGGATATTCCATCTGATCTTCCCTCTTTCCCGTTTCAGGATCTATAACAATCTTTGTCTTCATATTTCTTATGCAGAAACTGACTGCAGCTTCAGTCATCTCTGCAATTGTTCCTTCTATACGTTTATTGTCAAGGAAACGTTCATACCGCTCGCCGATATCTCCGATCTCTTTACCCGGAACCACAATCGCGGTCACAGCCAGCTGCGGCAGATAGCCTTGAGGATAAATGCCAAAATTCATTACAGCCGCAAGCGTCAGCCTGCCTTCATGAGTAATATTCAGCATTTCATACGCCTGCTCATCGGAAAACCTGGCAAAGCCCGGCCTGCCCGCGCGGGTTTTCAAAAGATAACTCTCGATCTTTTCCTGATCCAGCATTGTCATATCCACTCGGTCTATTACTCGCTCATCATCACGAACATGCTTTCTGAATGCCTCATAGCTGTAAATCTCATAATCCGTCATAGGAAGATCTGCATCACCTACACGGATATACGATCCTTTATACTTACCTCGTCCTTTATAATAGCAAGGTCTCAGATCAATATCCAGTGCGGGTATTTCCGCTGAAGCCACCTTCTTCCCTTCGATTTCCGTCAAAGTGAATACCGCTCTGACAGGCGGCTGCATCTGCTGGCACTGCATCGTGACCGATTTCTGAAGATCATTCAGATCATATACACCACTTAGCGCAAAACCTCGTTCTTCATCCAGCCCGAAGACAATGATCCCGCCTCCATCCTGATTGGAAAAGCTGGACAAAGTATCATACAGCTTCTTCGGGCACCCTCCATGCGCGGATTTGACTTCAACCGTCTGAAACTCTGTTTTCTTATTCTGAATATCTTTGATCAGATCAACCAATTCTATATCTAACATTTTGTTTATTTCCTCCAATAAGCAAAATTTTAGCATATTCTCTTTGTTTATTCAACAAAATAAGCAAAATCCCTTTGTTTATTTCATCAAGTTTTTTATTTATTTGTTTGCTTATGTGATTTCTGTTCCTCTGATTCATCTGCAAAACCTTTGTCACACGCGGAGATAATACGTGGAGTGACCCTGGCTGTAACAACAAGTGTATTGACGAAATCAACAATACGTAGTACTATGCAGTACACGCAGAAAATGATCGGCAATACAGGGAGGGGATTCTATGGCGTTTTCCATCAGATTAACGGATGAAGAAAGACAGCTGGCTGAAAGCTATGCCAAACTACATTCATTTTCTTTAGCGGAAGCTTTTAAAAGGGCTTTGTTCGAAAAAATTGAAGACGAGTATGATATCGTCATCGGTCAGGAAGCCTATGAAGAATATATTGCAGAAGGGAAAAAAAGCCGCCCGATCGGTGAACTCTGGGAGGAATGCGATTTATGAGTTATCGCGTGGAGACGACTGCGCGTTTTGACAAAGAATTCAAAAAGCTTGATCGTTATACGCAGAGAACACTCAGGGCATGGATTCAGAAAAAGCTCGTTGACAGTGATAATCCGAGAGTCTACGGAAGAAGGCCAACCACTGACCTCAGCGGCCTGTGGCGATACCAAATCGGCGATTACCGTCTGATATGCCGGATTGAGGATGCCAGACTGGTCATTCTTGCACTATCCGCTGGACACAAAAGTAACATATATAACCGTTAAAAAACGACATACCCGTGATGAGTATGCCGTTTTTTATATTTCACTTTGTCAAATTCACCGGCCGCGCAGGGAGAATACCCCATCGGCCGCGCAGTAAAACTTCCCGGCCGGATGAGAATGGAGGCACGGACACGCAGGAATTTGCCCGGATCCGCACGATCACACGCCCCTGACCGTCGCAACGTACTCAACACCGGCCGGAACCGCGAGCCCCGGATCCGCAACGACAACTTCCGGCTTTGACCCCTGCTCCTCGAGACCCATGACCATATGACAAAGCGCGATCCCTACATCGATTTTCTGCAGATCGCCCGTTTTTTCAGTAATATAGCCTTTATTCCGCTTTTCATAGAAATGAAAATCCTGATCCGAGACGATGATCCGCCACGGCTGCTTATTGACCGCGGACGGCGCCCACCGCACCATTTCGATCAGATCTGCGATCTCTGCCTGTTTCTCCGGCGGCAGGCTCACATCCCACGCCCCGTTAAAGAAGATCTTTTCCGCAGGCAGCCTGGAATCGGCGCCGACGCCTTTTCGCATCATGTTCTCCCGGATGGTGCGCTTCTCAGCAGGATAGCCGAGCGGACTGATGCACGGCATCATTTCTCCCTCCGCGAGTCCCGCGGCACGTTCAAACACTTCCCTCTTCATCGTCCCGGCAATCCACGTAGTCCCGATCCCCAGCGACCAGGCATACAATACCAGCTTCTCAAAAGAATAGCCGAACGCCACCTCCGCATGCTGCACTTTGTCGACTTTTCCGGCAACAAACAGAGTTTCACCGGTCAAAACCGGACTGGACAGCCCGTGCTCTTCCGCGTCAAGCAAAACAAACCGGACCGGAACGCCAAACGGATTGGTGATCGTCTCTATATACTGCTCAAGCTTCTCCCGATCCTCCGCGCGGACCGGCTCCCCGTTAAACGTCCGCACACTCCTTCTTTCTTTGATAAGGTTCAATAATTCAGTCATAATCGTCTCCATTCTGACAAATCATCCACAATACACTCTCTGTTCTGACAAATCGGTTACAAAACTCTGTCCATTCTGATACAGCGGAATGTATCCCCGTCTTTCGCTTCACCGCTGACCACATAACCCATCTGCCGATAAAAATCGATCTTGTTATCCCGGCTCTCAACAACGGCCCTGTCAAAACCCATCTCCGCTGCCCACTGCTCGCATTCCCGGACGACCAGTGTGCCGATGCCCCGGTGCCGGTATTCCGGCAGAACAACCACACGGCCGATCATTACGCGCCGCGCGTCCAGCGGATACATCCGTGCTGTCGCGACAGGAAAATCATCATCGGTCACCACGATATACTTTGTCTCCGGCGTGTCGTGCTCGTCGAACTCCCGCCGGAGCGTGATATGGTGCTTCTTTGCCATGGCCTGGATGCGGACATAATACGCACCCGCCTGCTGCCAGGTCTCCGTGGCCCGGATTATATTCATGCTCATTTCAGTATTTTCGACTCCTTCCTCCGGCTCACAAGAAAACCGTGTTCATCCGTTACGATCTCATATTCCTCTGTCAGCGGATTCCGGTTCCCGACCACGCAGTAATCGCATCGGTCGCTGTTGCCGCAGGTCCCGCGCCGAATCAGGGTTCCGTGCAGCTCCGAAATCCCGAAGAAATCGCTGTTGCACAGAAGCGGCAGGACGTGAATCAGGCCTTTATTCTTTGCGAACTCCGCGTTCGGGCACTGCGTGAAGGCATACCTCGCCGCGTTGTGTTCTTTGTCAAAAGCTTCGTCAACATTGACAAAGCCGTCCGGATACTTCAGGATGTCTTTCCGGTCCCGGTTTCCGCTCCGGCGGAAAACTATGTCAATCAGCCGTATGTCTGCGGAACGGTTCAGGTTGAAGACCTTTCCGAGCATCGTAAACGGCTTCATAAACAGATTCTGGACAAAGCCCTGCAGTTCTGAAACCGGCGGCTGGTCCGGAAGCGCCGGATACAGGGCAAAGATCAGCAGTCCGCCGTAAATCGCCCGGGCATGGCCGTTTTTCTTTCCGCCATAATCAGGAATCTCGGACAGGTATAAATTGTAGTTTTCCTCAACCCGTCGCCGGATCGCGTCCGCGTCCGTTCCATACCGGTCAGCGAGCCACTTTTGAACCGGTTTCCAGTAAGGCAGTTTTTTAAGTTCCATTATTTACCTCTTTATGATCACCTTTTGTCCAAACAGACTTTTCCTTTGTCAAAAGCTATGAAAATAAGCTTCATCACGCCGCCTCCTTCTTATATTTCAGCAGGAGGAACGTAAAGTTGCCAGCGGTCATGATCAGTCCTCCGGCCAAAAAACCGTATATCGAATCCCTCGCAGCCAGCATCGCCGCCGCTCCCAATGCAATCGATATGGCTGAGCGGATGCCATCCTTCTTACTGAAACGGAATCGCTCATGATAATAAATACTGTCCGAAAACAACGACAAATAAAAAACGATCGCTGCTGAAATCATCAGTCCTGATGTAAACAGCCGGTCTGCCTCCGGATTCTCCAGGAACTTAAATGCAACCGTAATCAGATTTACAGCAATCACGATAAAATAATGGCTGAACATAAGCCTCAGCGCCCTGGCGATACGGTGATGCTCGCACAGGTAGTGAATCTGCACTACATAGCTCCCAAACAGCGCGAGTACAATGGCAAAGACAAGGATCGGCCGCAGGGAGAAATGATCAACATCAAAGAATCCGGTAATCCCGACTACGCCCTCCCCAAAAGTGATAATCGTGATCAGTTCAAACCGCTCTGTCAGATGCGGAAAACTGATAATGCCGTGATCAAAATTCCCGCGCAGGAAGAACGGCAGAAAAGCTCCAACCAGAACGGCCGCCACATCGATTCCAAGAACGATGGAACTGGATCCAAAAATTGACACAACGAACGCGGCAAAATAGAGCAGGCAGTCAACCGCAAGGATTCCCAGCGAATTCCCGGCCGCTCCCGGATCCTGCTCTTTCAAAACCGTCTGTATAAAATACATTGCCGCAACACAAAGCAGCATAACGAGCATAGCCAGATTAAAGACCGGCGCCATGATGCTCCAGTCACCGGTAATGGTATTTGCCATATACACAGTCGCAGTCATATTGACGGCGGTCAGCCCGTACTCATACCATTTCCATCGGCCGTACCGATTCACATAATTTGTCAGATACAGCCACGCCTGCAAAATGACAAAGCAAACTACGAAGTAGCGGAAGAAGCCGTTCAGAGTTATCACACCGCTTTCAGGTTCCTCTACCAGAAGAGTCAGCCTCGATATGGCGTAGACATAGATCAAGTCGTAAAAAAGCTCAATCAGTTCTACTTTCTTTTCTTTGATTTCAGAACC
>ONJN01000164.1 GCA_900318155.1 uncultured Eubacteriales bacterium | reverse complement strand
GTGTAAAGACAAAGGTCACCGCGGCTGGCAATGCAAATTATAAAGCGCTGACAAAGACCGTGACATTCAAAGTCAAAGTGAGTTAAATCAGGCTGTGGATATTGCATAATTACTCGATGATTTTTTCGCCTGTGACAGTTTTTTTCCGGAATCGCGTTTATTTTACTTTCCGGACAAATAGATGAATCTAACACTTTGGGGAAACTCAGAATTGTCGTTGCAACAACATCACAGTGTTCAGAAACAAAAGGAGCGATCAGCATTTTTCCCTGCGTTTGTTTGGAAACCCGTGCTGATCGCTTCGTTTTAAGCTAATGAAAGGTGAATAAACATTTGTTGCTGCGCATAAATATGATTTTTTGTCCGGAACAGAAAAAAAGCAAAATCCGGACAAAATAACTGTCACGAGAATTATGGTAAACCGTTGCGCCGCTAAAAAAGCGAGGCAGACCTGCCCCGGGACCGTGTGGCCGGTTCGTATGGTAAATGCAGTGCTCAGAGGTCAGTGGTTTGAGGGCAGTGGTTCGTGTGATAGTGTAAAACAGTTGACATCCGGCTGAAAAATATATATAATATGTACACAATTTGTCCCTGGACAGCTTCGTCTGGCATGGTCTGGGTCCTGCGCAATAGGACACCGTGAACCTTGTCAGGTCCGGAAGGAAGCAGCAATAAGCGGATCGATCTTATGTGCCGCAGATAAGCCTTCTCCAACGTCATGCGGAGCTGTTCAGGGGCAGGTTTTTATTGTAACTGGATAATTCACAGACTTTGCCGGAACTGCCGGAATCACTGCTGACCTTGGTACCACTGTTGATTTACGGGAATCACTGGTATTCCGGGTTCGACGGCATTCGGGGCGCCGCCCCGCGGGTCTGTGTACAGGGGTTTAGAATGGCTGAATACAGGGCTTTATATAGGGAAACCCGCCCGGAGGTTTTTTCTGAGATACTCGGGCAGGATCACATCGTAAAAATACTGCGGCATCAGATCGCGTCCGGTACCGTCAGTCACGCTTATCTTTTCTGCGGCACGCGCGGAACAGGGAAGACAACAACGGCGCGGATTCTCGCAAAGGCCGTGAATTGCACCGGCGCGGATGACGTGCACGCGACGGACCGGCCGTGCGGTGAGTGTCCTTCCTGTCGCGCGATTGCGGACGGGACGTTTATGGATGTCATCGAGATCGACGCGGCATCAAACAACGGCGTCGACAACATCCGTGAGCTTAGGGAGAGTGTCAGATACCCGCCGGCGGCGGGACGGACAAAGGTCTACATTATCGATGAGGTACATATGCTTTCCACCGGCGCATTTAACGCGCTTTTAAAAACGCTGGAGGAGCCGCCGGAATATGTCATGTTTATTCTTGCTACGACCAACCCGGAAAAAATGCCGCAGACCGTTTTATCAAGGTGCATGCGCCTTGATTTCAGGCGTGTTTCAAACGACGTTCTCATATCGCATATGAGCGATATATGTGCGGGGAAAGGCATTCAGATTACTCCGGACGCCTTGAATCTGCTGGCTTCCAATGCGGATGGATCGGTGCGCGACTCACTGAGCATCCTCGAGCAGTGCATTTCATCCGGTGAACCAAAACTGGATCGTGACCTTGTTCTCGATTTTCTGGGAACGGTATCCGGCGAGTTTTTCATCGAACTGACAGAAAAGGTGATGACAAAGAACATCTCGGACGCCTTCCTTTTGCTGGACGGAGCGCTTCGTGACGGCAAAGACGTCCGCCAGCTTATGCGCGACTGGATGGCGCACTGCCGCAGTCTCCTGATTGCCCGGTACGTTAAGAACCCGGAGAATATGCTGAACATGTCAGCCGACAACATCGCGCTGCTCCAGAAACAAAGCCGGAGAATGACGGTTCAGGAGCTGAATAATGCGATTATTACACTCGCAAAGGCTATTAACGATGCGAGATTTTCGACCCAGGCACGTATTCTGATGGAGGTCGCGATTGTATCGATCGCATCGGGGATGGAGTATGGAAAAGCGGCCAACATTCCGCAGACCGGTATTCCGCAGAACAGCGCGGATCCGAATGCGGCAAAGGATCGCGCACCCGGGAACGGCGCGGATTCATATCCGGCAAAGGAACGCCCGCCGCAGGACAGAATCTCCTTTGTCGATGTTCCGGAACCAGTCGTACCGGCGGACGGGACTGAATTACAGCAGCCAGGCAACGCCCCTGCGACTGAAGCAACAGCATTACAGCCGGATTTTGTGCCGGCAGCCGATCCGAATTCGCGTGGAGACACGGATCAGCCCGCGCGGCTTGGAATCGACACGGAGCCGCCTGCTTCCGCGCGGCTTACGCAGGAGGAACTGGATGAAATCTGGCATGAACTTTTTGAAGAGGCGGAAAACCGGTCACCAAAGCTGAACGTAATGCGCCGGACGACACTCACGGAAATCGGTGAAACGCAATTTAAAGTTATTGTCAGCAGCCGTTTTGACCAGCAGATTCTGGAGGGCGAACAGGAAATGCTCTCTGAATTGATGGAAGGGAAAACCGGACGGCGGCTGCGAATGGTCTGCCGGATGCAGGGCGATGATGAAGAGGCTGAAAGAGCACTTGAAAAGGAAGCCGACGCGGCATCGAAGCTGCTCGGTGTCAATGTAAGAATCATAGATTCAGAAAGGAAGTAAATCGATGGGCAAAGGAATGAGAGCCGGAAAGAAAAACAAAGCAAGACAGGGCGGCGGAGCAGGCGGCCAGAAAGCACAGATGAAGCGGATCCAGGAGCTGCAGGAAATGCAGGTAAAAATGGCTGAAATGACAGCTGAACTCGAGGCAAAGGAAATTACGACATCTTCCGGCGGCGGTGTTGTCAACGTTACAGTCAGCGGAAAAAAAGAAATCGTCAGCCTGGAGATCGACAAAGACGTCGTCGATCCGGATGATGTTGAAACTTTGCAGGATCTCATCATTGCGGCAGTCAATGAGGGAATGAGACAGGTCGATCAGCTTGTGAACAGCACGTACGATAAAGTGACCGGCGGCCTGAATATCCCGGGAATGTAAAACGGGTGATTCATTATGCAGTATCCGAAACCGCTGGGGAGGCTCATCGGAGAATTGTCAAAGCTGCCCGGAATCGGCAATAAAACCGCGCAGCGGCTGGCTTTTTTCATTTTGTCCATTCCTGACCGGGACGCGGAGAATCTCGCCGGCGCGATTGAGCAGGCGAAAAAGAGTATGTGCTACTGTTCGGTCTGCGGGAATCTGACGCAGCATGATCCGTGTGACATCTGCACCGATCCGAAACGCAGAAACGATATGCTTTGTGTCGTGGAGACGCCGCAGGATGTCATGGCGATGGAGCGGATCCGTGAGTATCAGGGGCGGTATCATGTTCTGAACGGGGTGATCTCGCCGATTGACGGGGTGGGACCGGAGGACATCAATTTAAAGTCGTTGATCGTACGCCTGCAGAAGAATTCGGAAATCAGCGAGGTGATTCTGGCGACCAATCCGAATATCGAGGGGGAGGCGACCGCGATGTACATCGCGCGGCTGCTGAAGCCGTCGGGGATTAAGGTTACGAGGATCGCGCACGGGCTTCCGGTGGGCGGCGATCTGGAGTACGCGGATGAAGTAACGCTGCTGAAAGCCGTGGAAGGGCGGACGGAACTTTGATTACAGCGTTCCGCTCATGAAATAGTGTTTGTGAAATAATACTGAAAAAAGGATCGTGACTTTGACGAGTCTGACGATCCTTGTTTTATTGATTTACCTTTATAATTTACCCGATCAGATTTTTGAACCAGGCTGTGTCGGAAAAGAAGAATGTACTGATCTGGATGAAAAGAATGAACGCCATCAGAACCGGCGCGATCCAGCGCAGACAGAAATTGACAAATGGTTTTGTCCGGTACTGCGATCCCTGTTCGATTTCGTCGTCCAGGTAATGGCGGCGCGTCCAGCCGAGCATGACGGCCATCAGGAGACAACCGAGCGGCATCAGAATGCCTTCGCTGAGAAGGTCAAAGACGTTGAGCCATGAGGGCTGGCCGAACGGTTTCCAGAATGAAGCGTTTTCGCCTAACTGGTCGATGGCAACCAGAAGGCCACCGATCAAAGTCGTTCCGATCGCGATGGCTGTATTGAGCGGGCGATTAGCGGGCTTTCCCTTTTTTAGCCGGCTGTCGTTAAGAACGGAGATTCCGCCTTCCATCATGCCGATCGAGGACGTGAGCGCCGCGATAAATACGAGCAGGTAGAAAACAAAGCCGAAAACCGGTCCGCTTTTGCCCATACTCTGGAACACACGCTGAAGAGAGACAAAGAGCAGTCCCGGGCCGCTGCTCGGTTCGATGCCTGCCGCGAAAACTGCCGGAAGTACGCACATCCCGGCGAGCAGCGCGGCGATGGTGTCCAGAATCGGAACCATAAAACCCTGACGTTCGACGTTATCATCTTTGTCAAGATAAGAACCGAAGGTAATGATGCAGCCTGCGGCAAGAGAAAGCGAGAAAAACATCTGCGCGCCGGCGTTCGCGAAAACACGGAACCAGCCGGTGCCTTTAAAGACGCTGAAATCCGGTTTAAACATGAATTCAATACCGTTGGCGGCGCCCGGCAGGGAGCAGCATCTGACCGCCGTGAAGATCAGCAGGACAAAAAGGCATGGCATGGCGATGCTCGCGAATTTTTCAATGCCGCCCTGCACACCGCGGATCACGATAAAGGAAGTGACTGCGAGGAAGATCAGCATCCAGGGAATGCTGACACCCGGGTGCATGATGACGCCGTTGTAAAAGCTGGCGCTGTATTTCCCGTTGATTCCCCAGGACGCGCCGAAGATATCGCCCAGGTTTCCGATTAAGCAGCGTGTGACGATGCCGCCGAGAACGCAGTAGAAACAAAGCAGGAAGAATGGCACAAGCGTTTCGAAAACGCCGGCGATCGTGAATCGCGGGTCGGCTTCATGGAATGCGCCGATCGCTGATTTTCTGGTTTTTCTGCCCAGCGCGATTTCGCTCAGCATGAGTGGAAATCCGAGGAAGACGATCAGGATAAGATAAATAAGTATAAATGCGAATCCGCCATTTGTTCCCATTTTATACGGGAATCCCCAGAGGTTTCCGAGTCCGACGGCGGCTCCGACGGAAGCCATCAGAAAGCCAAAGCCGCTGGCAAAGCTGCCGCGGGCATTCGGATCGTTTGTTGTTGTCAAAGAGTCACCTCTTTCTGAAAATACGACGCGTTTTTTCGCCGGTGCGGAAGGCGGACAGGTTTGTCGTGAGAAACGGGTTGTCCGGCCATCGCACGACGGGCACCGTGAATTGACTAAGCTTCTTTGATTATATGGGGGACGAAAAATGGTGTCAATGGCGGATCGTGATTGATTCCGGTTTTGACGTTTCGGAAAAACTGAAAATCATAGAACGTATGTTTGTGTTTTGCAGAGAATCTGTTATAATAGAAGTATCAGACAGTCAGAGTTTTTCTTTGACATGAAAAGCCGCGGAAGCAGCGGTGTTCATGGAGAACAGATGATTACAAGAGAAAGAGGATGAGCGATGTCCGGATTCAAACTTCATTCAGAATTCAGTCCGACCGGTGACCAGCCGCAGGCGATTGAACGGCTGGTGAACGGCTTCAGAGCCGGTAAGCGGTGTCAGACGCTGCTCGGCGTGACCGGGTCGGGAAAAACATTTACCATGGCCAATGTCATCGAGCAGCTGCAGAGGCCGACATTGATCATTTCACATAATAAAACGCTGGCGGCGCAGCTTCACGGGGAAATGAAGGAATTTTTCCCTGAGAACGCGGTGGAATACTTTGTCAGCTACTATGATTATTACCAGCCGGAGGCGTATGTACCGTCCACGGATACTTATATTGAAAAAGATTCCGATATCAACGCGGAGATCGAGAAGCTGAGACACAGCGCGACGGCGGCGCTTTTTGAGCGGCGGGACGTGATCATCGTGGCAAGCGTTTCCTGTATATACGGGCTGGGAAGTCCTTTTGATTATGAAAATCAGATGCTGTCACTCAGGCCAGGCATGGAACGGCCGCGGAAGGATATTCTGCGGAAGCTTGTGGATATACAGTATACGCGTAATGATACGGAGTTTGAGCGCGGAACATTCAGGGTAAGAGGAGATACGATCGATATCTTTCCGGCGGGGTCGGACAGCGCGGTTCGCGTCGAGCTGTTCGGTGATGAAGTTGATACGATCAAGGAGATGAACCCTTTGACCGGAGAAATTCTGGCTTCGCGGAATCATGTCGCGGTTTATCCGGCGTCTCATTATGTTACTTCGCCCGAGAATATGGAGCGGGCGCTCATCGGCATTGAAGAGGAGCTGCAGGAGCGCGTGGAGTGGTTCAGGAGCCGCGGGAAATTGCTGGAGGCGCAGCGGATCGAGCAGCGTACGCGCTATGATATGGAAATGCTGCGCGAGATCGGCGTTTGCAAGGGGATCGAGAATTATACGCGTCATCTGACCGGGTTGAAGGCGGGGGAGAAACCGTATACACTGATCAGTTATTTTCCGGATGACTTCATTATTATGACCGATGAGTCGCATGTGATGCTGCCGCAGCTTCACGCGATGTATAACGGGAACCTGTCCCGAAAACAGTCGCTGGTCGATTATGGCTTCCGTCTTCCGTCCGCGCTGGACAACCGGCCGCTGCAGTTTGAGGAATTTGAGGAAATGGTTAATCAGATCCTTTTTGTCAGCGCGACGCCGGCCGCGTATGAGCGGGAAAAATCGGAGGGAATCACGGCGGAACAGGTCATTCGCCCGACCGGACTTCTGGATCCGCCGATCGAGGTAAGGCCGACCGAGGGTCAGATTGATGATCTGATCGGAGAAATCAACCGTACGTCCGATCATGGCTATCACACTTTTGTTACGACGCTGACCAAGAAAATGGCGGAGGAACTGACCGATTATCTGGTAAATGCCGGAATCCGGGCCAAATACCTGCATTCGGACATTGACACGCTGGAGCGGCTGGAGATTATCCGTGATCTGCGTCTCGGGGAATTTGATGTGCTCGTGGGCATCAACCTGCTCAGGGAGGGTCTGGATATTCCGGAAGTTGCGCTGGTCGCGATTCTGGACGCAGATAAAGAGGGCTTCTTAAGAACCGAGACTTCACTGATCCAGACGATCGGGCGTGCCGCGAGGAATGTGGACGGGCATGTCGTTATGTACGCGGACGGCATCAGTAAAGCCATGCGGGCCGCGATCGACGAGACCGACAGGCGGAGAGACATTCAGCGGAAATATAATGAAGAGCACGGAATTACGCCGCAGAGCATCCGCAAATCCGTTCGCGATGTGATTGAAGCGACCCGGGCGGACGAGAGCACGATGTCATATAAAGGCCGGAAGCCGGAAGAACTGACAAAGAAAGAACTGGATAAGTATATTAAAGAACTGCAGAAGGAAATGAAGCAGGCGGCCGCTGATCTTCAGTTTGAACGCGCGGCAGAGCTCAGAGATATTATTTTTGAGTACCGGGCGCGGTAAACAGAACGGGAATGATAAACGAGCCGGGTGCGGTACGAGAGACTGGGCGCGGCAGCGGAGCGGGCGCGTGTATGTCCGGTTTCGGGTGCAGGCGGCCGCTTCACACCGGATCCGGCTTTCCGGAAACGGCGGCCGGCGCCAGGCGCGGTAGACTGCAGTAAGAAATTTAAGGAACAGATCAGATATGCCGAATGAAATTATCATAAAGAATGCGAATGTAAATAATCTGAAAAATTTCAGTGTGAGAATTCCGCGGGATCGCTTTGTCGTATTAACAGGGCTTTCCGGTTCGGGAAAATCATCGCTGGCTTTTGACACTATATACGCGGAGGGGCAGCGTCGGTACATAGAAAGTCTTTCTTCTTATGCGCGGCAGTTCCTCGGGCAGATGGACAAACCGGAGGTGGAATCGATCGAAGGGCTTTCTCCAGCGATTTCGATCGATCAGAAGACGACCAGTAAAAATCCGCGGTCGACTGTCGGAACAGTGACGGAAATACATGATTACCTGCGGCTTTTGTATGCCAGAATCGGGAAGCCGCACTGCCCGGTGTGCGGGCGGCTGATCAGCAGTCAGAGCGTGGATCAGATCGTTGATGCCGTCATGGAGTATCCGGAGAAAACCCGGATCATGGTTATGGCACCGGTTGTGCGCCAGCGTAAGGGCGAACACGTCAAACTGATCGATCGCATCCGCAGAGAAGGTTTTACGCGTGTTCGCATTGACGGGGAAATATATCTGCTGGATGAAGATGAAATTTTACTGGAAAAGAATAATAAGCACACGATCGAAATCGTTGTGGACAGAATTGTCGTGAAGGCGGGACAGGAAGGACGGATCGCTGAAGCGGTGGAAATGGCGGTACAGGAAGGCGACGGGCTGGCGGTTATCTGGTTCAGAGACGGGGACTTTGAGAAAGAACAGATTTTTTCGACAAAGTTTTCCTGTCCGGAACACGGTGTTAGTATTGAGGAACTGGAGCCGCGCATGTTTTCTTTCAACAGCCCGTTCGGAGCCTGTCCGGACTGCAACGGTCTGGGCTTTACGGAGAAAGTGGTTCCGGAAAAGCTGATTGATATGGAGAAAAGTATCCGCAGCGGGGCGCTGAATCGTCTGTACGCTTCGATGGAGTATTCCGGCTACTTCCATAGAATGGCCGAAGTCCTGGCGGAAGAACACAATGTAAATTTAGGGACAAAGTTTAAGGATCTGCCGGATGATTTCAAACAGGAACTTTTATACGGAACCGGTTCGCGTCATCTGAAATACACGTACAGAACGAGGAACGGCGCGTCCTACAAGCGGGATCATCCGTTTGAGGGGCTTTTGAATAATCTTGAGCGGCGCTACAGGGAGTATGCTTCTGACACGATGCGCGACCGAATGCAGCAGTATATGGTCGTGAAAAAGTGTCCCTCCTGCAGCGGCCAGCGGCTGAAACCGGAAATACTGGCTGTGACAGTCGGGGATAAGAACATCGCCGAATTGTCCGATATGTCTGTGCGCGGTTCACTGCAGTTTGTAGGAGCGCTGGATTTGTCAGAGAAGGATCGGATAATTGGACGGCAGATCATCCGGGAGATTCAGGCGCGGCTGCAGTTCCTGGCGGATGTCGGACTTGATTATCTGACCTTGTCGAGAGCGGCTGCCACTTTGTCGGGGGGCGAAGCGCAGCGGATCCGGCTGGCAACACAGATCGGCTCCGGACTGCAGGGCGTTCTGTATATTCTGGACGAACCGAGTATCGGGCTTCATCAGAAGGACA
This sequence comes from uncultured Eubacteriales bacterium, assembly GCA_900318155.1. Classification (GTDB taxonomy): domain Bacteria; phylum Bacillota; class Clostridia; order Peptostreptococcales; family Anaerovoracaceae; genus Aminicella. The sequence goes on along the minus strand of ONJN01000164.1, from coordinate 1,794 downwards.
ATGAAAAGCTGCTGAAAACACTTCGTCATCTGACCGATCTTGGGAATACGCTGATTGTGGTCGAACACGATGAAGATACGATGTACGCGGCGGATCATATTATTGATATCGGTCCCGGCGCGGGGATCGACGGCGGCAGACTCGTTACGCAGGGAACCGTCGCGGATATTAAAGCCTGTAAGGAGTCTGTTACCGGACAATATCTGAGCGGCGAGAAAAAAATTCCCCTGCCCGCGCAGCGCCGGCCGGGAAACGGAAATGTGATTCAGATTAAAGGCGCGGCAGAGAACAATCTGCAGCATATCGATGTGGATATTCCGCTGGGGAAATTCATTTGTGTAACGGGTGTTTCGGGCTCGGGAAAAAGCAGTCTGATCAATGAAGTTCTCTGCAAAGGCGCTTCCCGGATTACAAACCGTACGCAGGATGATCCGGGACAGTTTGATGAGATTCTCGGACTGGATAACATTGATAAAGTCATCAGCATCGATCAGTCTCCGATCGGGCGTACGCCGCGTTCCAACCCGGCGACGTATACCGGCATATTTACACCGATACGGAACCTGTTCGCGTCGCTGCCGGAAGCCAGGATCCGAGGCTTTGACAAAGGTCGGTTCAGTTTTAATGTAAAAGGCGGGCGCTGTGAATCCTGTAAAGGCGACGGGATTATTAAAATCGAGATGCATTTTTTGTCGGATGTCTATGTTCCGTGTGAAGTCTGTCACGGGAAGAGGTATAACCGTGAAACGCTGGAAGTGAAATACAAAGATCACAATATCTATGATGTGCTGAACATGAGCGTTGCGGAGGCGCTGAAGTTCTTTGAGAACATTCCGTCCATTCATCGTAAGCTGATGACACTCAATGAAGTTGGCCTTGATTATATTAAACTCGGGCAGCCGTCCACGGAGATTTCAGGCGGCGAGGCGCAGCGCGTAAAGCTGGCAGCGGAGCTGTCTAAGCGGAGTACAGGCAGGACGCTTTACATCCTCGATGAGCCGACGACCGGCCTTCATTTTGCTGACGTGGACAAGTTGCTGGCGGTGCTGCAGAAACTGACAGATATGGGGAATACGGTGGTTGTGATCGAACATAATCTGGACGTTATCAAGCAGGCGGATCATATTATCGATCTCGGACCGGACGGCGGTGATCGCGGCGGGCAGATCGTGGCGGAAGGGACGCCGGAAATCGTTGCGGCGTGTGAAGCGTCGTATACAGGACAGTTTCTGAAAAAGATACTGTAGACAAAAGGTGATTATTAACGGGAAAAATCCTTGAAGAATCGGCCTTTCTGCGATATAATTGTTTTCAATGAATTTACTGACAAGTATTGTTATTGGCCCGAAAAGGGCGGGGAGATGTTCCAATGGATATGGACTTAAATCTTACCATGCTCACAGACTTTTACGAGCTGACGATGGCGAACGGCTATTTTGAGGCAGGCATGGGTGACCAGATCGCTTATTTCGACATGTTTTACAGAACGATACCAGATCGCGGAGGATATGCGATTATGGCCGGTCTCGAACAGGTCATTGATTACCTGGAAAATCTGAGTTTTTCGGATGAGGATATCGAGTATCTCAGAGGCAAGGGTATTTTCAGTGAAAAATTCCTTGAATATCTCAGGAATTTCGAGTTTGTCTGTGATGTATGGGCAGTTCCGGAGGGTGTTCCGATTTTCCCTCAGGAACCGATTATTACTGTCAGAGGACCCGTTATTCAGGCACAGTTCCTGGAAACGATGATTCTTTTGACGATTAACCATCAGTCCTTGATTGCAACCAAGGC
>ONJN01000163.1 GCA_900318155.1 uncultured Eubacteriales bacterium | reverse complement strand
TTTGACGCGGTCGGGCTGAACTGCATCTGCGGTGTGCGCCAGATGAAAAAGCTGATGGACCGAATGGATCTTGACGGGATCCCTTTGTCCGTCATGCCGAATTCCGGTTATCCGATCGTTATCGACAACAGAACTTTTTACGACAGTGATCCGATTTATTTCGGCAAAGGGCTTGCCAGGCTTGCCGGCTACGGAATCCCGATCATCGGCGGCTGCTGCGGAACGACGCCTCGCCATATCGAGGCAGCGAAGAATCTTCTTGATCAGCCTGTTGATAAAAAGAAAAAGAAAACGGCTAAGGTCTTTAAACCGCTGCAGTTTTCGGTCAGCAGTCCGTTCTGGGACAAGCTTGCCACTGGAGGAAAGGTAATCGCGGTGGAACTCGATCCGCCGGAAAACGCCGACCTGCAGCGCTATCTTGAGAATGCGCAGGAAATACAGGAATCCGGCGCGGATATCATGACGATCGCGGACTGCCCGGTAGCGCGGGCTCGCATGGATTCCAGCCTGCTGGCCTGTATCGTCAAAGATCGAATCGGATTGGAGACGATCCCGCATCTGACCTGCCGGGACCGAAACCTGAATGCGACAAAGGCGCTTTTGCTCGGTCTCAGCGCAGACGGTGTGCGGAATGTACTGGTTGTGACCGGAGACCCGATCCCGACCGCGGAGAGAGATGAAGTAAAGAGTGTCTACCAGTTCAATTCAAGGAAAATGGCGGCCTTTATCCATTCGCTCGGGAAGACAACTCTGCCGCAGCCGTTCCATATATTCGGCGCGCTGAATATCAACGCGATCAATTTTGATGTGCAGCTGAGTATTGCAAAGGAAAAAGTCGAAAACGGCATGGCCGGGATGCTGACACAACCAGTCCTGACTGAAAAAGGTCTGGAAAATCTGAAAAGGGCGCGGCGAGAGCTGGACTGTTACATCTTGGGGGGGATCATCCCGATTGTGAGCGAAAAAAATGCCCGCTTCATGGAAAATGAAATCACGGGCATTAATATCTCACCTGAAATTATTGAGAGTTATGTCGGTCTGGACAGAGAAGAAAGCGAAGATCTGGCGGTCCGTCTGTCCTCAGAGATCGCCGAAAAAATGAAACCGTATGTGGACGGATATTATCTGATTACGCCGTTCAGCCGGACTGGTCTGATCCGGAGGATTATCGCGGAAATCAAAGCTCATCAGAATCCAGGATGATCGTAAACGGACCGTCGTTGATCAGACTGACTTTCATTTCAGCGCCAAATATACCGGTCTGTACGACCGGTACTTTTTTTCTGCATTCAGAAATGATGTATTCAAACATTTCCTCTGCGAAAACCGGATCGCCGGCCCGGGTGAATCCCGGCCGGTTTCCTTTTTTACAGTCGGCGTAAAGTGTGAACTGCGAAACAAGGAGAAGGCTCCCGCCGACTTTGTCGAGCGAAAGATTGGTTTTCCCGTTTTCGTCCTCAAAAATTCGCATGCCGACAAGCTTTTTGATCATCTTGTCGGCTATTTCTTTATTATCACTGTCACATACTCCGATCAATACCAGAAATCCTTTGTCGATCTGTCCGACGATTTCGCTATCCACTTTTACATGGCTTTCACTGACTCTTTGTATGATAAATCTCATATCTGTCGGTCTCCTTATGAATTTTCAGCGGCTGTCAGTTCTGAACCGATCCGGGCTTCGATATAATCCCCGACCTCTTCAATCGGAATATCAAGCGCCGCGGCCAGTTCACCATAAAGCAGGTCTTCTGCTCTTTTCATGTATTTTTTATCGATCTGTCCGAGATGACGATTCTGTTTCTGCGCGTCGAGTTTCTTTTTATGGATCGACTTGATCATCCGGATCAGTTCAATGGTGCTGTGTGTATCCAGTACCTCCTGATAGTGTTTGGACAGTTGCTGAATACTGCTGCTTCTGAAGATCTCCGTCGTGATCGCCGGCATCGTGTCGATCAGCTCGTTGGCTTCTTCTTCTGAAATGACCGGCCGGGAATAGATCTTATTATTCTCAACAGGAGCATAGATCACACCATTCTGATACAAAGGCTGAAGTATATAGTAAAGTCTATCGGTATTAAAACCATCAAAGTCCGGCTTTGATATATCGGTGACCTTGCATACACCAGTAACTCCGTACATGATCAGGTCGCCTATTTCATACATGCAAACATCTCCCTTCAGACATTGTAAAATATCGTTTGTTTTATTATACCATATTATGAGAAAATCTGGAATAGATAATTGAAATTTAGTATGTACTGTTATCTTTTGCTGTGATATAATATATTATTTTCAACGATCAATTGGAGGCGCTGGACCCGGTTTTATGCCGGGCCAGGGATTCTGCAGAGTGTACCGGGACAAAGAAAGACAGAATAAGGACAGACCGAAAAGGCGGAAATATGAATTACATTGAAATGATTATTGAAACCACATCTGCCGGGATTGAAGCGATTACCGGCGCGCTGAGTGTTCAGGGTATTGAAGATCTGGTCGTCAGTGATCCGCAGGATATTCGGGCGATTATGGATAATAAGGATTCTTATGAATGGGATTACATCGATGAGAGCGTTTCTGACCGGATGGGCGATGCGGCACGTGTGACATTATATTTTGCCGATGATGAGGTGGATCGACGGAAAGTCGGGGTCGTGCGGAGTACCGTGAAACGTATCCGGGAAGCAGCCGCTGCCGGTGAGTACGGGGCGGCAGTGGATTTCGGCACGTTGAAACTGACGGAGTCGGTGAAAAGCGACACTGAATGGAAAGATAAATGGAAGGAATATTTCAGGCCATTCCGGGTTTCGGACCGGATCGTTGTCCGGCCGTCCTGGGAGGAATATCACCCGGCAGCCGGTGAGATCGTGATCGAAATCGATCCGGGCATGGCTTTCGGGACTGGCACGCATGAAACCACATCGCTTTGTATCGAGATGATCGACCGGTATCTGAAACCTGGAATGAAGGTACTGGACGCCGGCTGCGGCAGTGGAATTCTGTCGATCGCGGCTGCGATGCTCGGTGCGGGTGAAGTCCTGGCTGTTGATGTTGATGAGGATGCGGTGCGCACAGCGCAGGAAAATATTGTCAGGAATCGTGTGGGGGACATCGCGCGGGCGGAATATTGTGATCTGACGGCCGGGATCGGTTACCGGGCCGATCTGATTGCCGCGAATCTGATGGCGGAGTTGATTGTGATGCTGGCTCCGGATATTGAGCGGCATCTGGAGGATTCCGGCGTCTTTATTTCCTCCGGCATCCTTACGGAGAAAAAGAAGATGGTCATGGAAGGTCTGAATAATGCGGGTTTCCGAATCACAGAAATCAGGGACAAAGGCGAATGGTGCTGTATTGTCTGCAGTAAGGGGAACGTATGAAAGCGGCATTTCACACACTCGGGTGCAAAGTTAATCAGTATGAAACTGAAACGATGATTGAACAGTTCCGTGACGCAGGTTACGAAATTGTGAATGATACGGAAAAAGCGGATGTCTACATTATTAATACCTGTACGGTCACAAATCTGGCGGATCGTAAATCCCGCCAGTTTATGCGGCGGGCGCGGCGGATCAATCCAGACGCCGTTCTGGCAGTGACCGGTTGTTACGCGCAGATCCATCCGGAAGAAATCACGGCGATTGACGGCGTGGAAATTGTTGCCGGAACTGACCGCAAGCATTCGATTCTTGCGATGGTCGAGGAGTATTTTGCCCGGAAAGATGTGGAGCCTGGTGTCGGGATAATTAGCCCGTCCGCTGAAATGAAGGCCGGAGCCGGCAGCACATCCGGGAAACCAGAGACTAAGGGCGGAAGCGCGTCCTCTGAAGCAGAAGTCAATGTCGGTACCTATGATACGCTGACTGAATATGAATCACTTGGCAGAATCGGGCAGATGGGTGAACGGACGAGGGCTTTTGTAAAAATTCAGGACGGCTGCATAAATTTTTGTACTTACTGTATTATTCCATACGCGAGGGGAAAACTGCGGAGCCGCACGGTTGAAGACGTTGTGTGCGAGGTGCGCGGGCTGGTGCGCAACGGTTTTCGAGAGATTGTGCTGACGGGTATCAATACTGCGTTTTACGGGCGGGATCTCGGTCTGGACGGGGTCGAACCGCTGATCGCGGAGCTTGACCGCATTGAAGGAGACTTCCGGATCCGATTGAGTTCTCTGGAACCGACGGTGATCGACGCCGCATATGTTCAGAAACTGCTGAAATACGACCGGCTTTGTCATCATCTTCATTTGGCGCTTCAGAGCGGATCGGACCAGATTCTGAAGGCGATGAACCGCCATTATGACAGGGAAGATTTTATGGAAATCGTCAGCGTTCTGCGGAATTTTGATCCGCTATACGGTCTTTCGACGGATATCATCACGGGCTTTCCCGGGGAGACCGAACGCGATTTTCATGACAGCGAAGAGATCGTGGAAAAAGCCGGATTTTGTAAGGTTCACGTTTTCAGGTATTCCAGGCGAGAAGGAACGCCGGCCGCCGAAATGTCCGGTCAGATCCCGGGTGATGTCAAACAGCGGCGGAGCCGGGCGCTGATGGATTGCGCGGAGAAGGCGGCGGGCGGATTTTTTGACCGCTGCGTGGGTGACGAACGGGTCGTGCTCGTGGAGCGCGCGGTGAAAGATCCGATCACGGGAGAAGATCAGGGCATTGAAA
>ONJN01000161.1 GCA_900318155.1 uncultured Eubacteriales bacterium | reverse complement strand
TGCGCGGTCTGTTTGTCAAAAGTCGGTCCTGGTGATTCAACGCTCGCGATCGCCTGCCCCTTGATCCCCATACTGGGAACGAGCGCCGCTGTAAATACAATAATACCCATGCCGCCCAGCCAGTGCGTGAAAGATCGCCAGAAAAGCATGGATTTTGGAAGTGCTTCAATATTAACAAGGATTGTCGAACCGGTCGTCGAATAACCGGAACACATTTCAAAAAATGAATCCACAAAACTCGGGATCGCTCCCGATAAAGTAACGGGAACCGCGCTGATCAGGGAAACCAGGATCCAGATCGCGGATACGAGCAGATACTGATCTCTTCGTTTGAGCGAAACTTTTCGGATCGGAAACAGCGCAGTGATAATTTTGCCGAGAACTACGTTAATAATAATAGTCAGCAGAAAACAGTGCGCTGGTACCGTTTCCCTGTAAATAAACGCTACAATTAAAGACGGGATCATACAAATGCCGATCAGCATAAGGATGAGCCCCGTCAGACATATTAATTTTTTCAGCTGTGATTTCATCGATCTACTATCCTCTAATCAGACCTCTTGGTTTCAGTAGTTTTTCCACGTCGCCGATACTCGACAAAAGGCAGAGCAGGATAACGCGGTCGTTTAGATGAATCTTTGTCTTTCCGTCCGGGATGATCAGCTGATTCCCGCGGTGGATCGAAGCAATCAGAATGCTGTCCGAGAGATCGAGGTCTTTGATCGGTGCGTGTGTCAGATTCATTTTTGAATTGACGATGATCTCCAGCAATTCTGCCTGCCCCTGTATCAGTACTGAGGAGATGATTCTATTTGATCCCTGAATGTAGCGCAGAATCGTACCCGCAGAAATATCCAGCGGATTCAGTACCATATCCACGCCCATGTCCTCAGTCAGCTCTTTATAGTTTTCATGACTGACTTTTGAAATGACGTCCGGAACCCCGTGATGCTTTGCAGTCAGCGCAAGCAGAAGATTCTCCTCATCGTAACCGGTAGCGGTGATAAAGGCATCCATTTCATCCAGATTTTCTTCTTCCAGCAGTGAAAGATCGGTTCCGTCGGAATGAAGGATCAAAACGTTGCTGAGATGTGTCGCCAGGTAATGGCAACGCTCCAGATTTGTCTCAACAACGGTAACAGCCGCGCCGAAATCAGCGAGTCTTTTAGCCAGATAGAATCCGGTCTTTCCGCCACCGATAATCATGACTTTTTTCAGGCCGCGGTTCTTTTTATTTATGTGAATTTTCTTGCTGAATTCCTGAATCGCTTTTTTTTCCCCGAGCATATAAACGAGATCATCATGTTCGATCATGCTGTCTCCATGGGGAATAATCACTTTTCCGTTTCTCGACAAAGCGAGAACGAGAAAATCCGGAAAGAGTTTACGGACCTCCGGGATGGAGTGACCGCCGATTTTCGGCAGATTTGCCGCCGGGAATTTAATCAGAGAAGCTTTATCCGTTGTGAAAATGCCATGGCTCAGTGTATATTTTTCCGCAAGGTATTTATAAATCTCCGCTGTGATGGCCATGTCCGGGTTTATAATCAAGTCAATACCGGTTGCGTCTCGGATAAAATCAAACTGATTCATGTGTTCCGGATCGCGGACACGGGCAAGAACATGGCGGCAGCCAAGCTTTTTCGCAAAAGATGCTACGAGGATGTTGATCTCATCCGTCCCTGTTGAAGCGATCAGATAATCAAACCCGCTGATGCCAACGTCCTGCAGGACGGAGACTTTGCGGGCGTCCGCTTTTACCGTCATAACGTCGAGCTGCTGTGATATTTTATCGAGGACAGATTCCTTTATATCGATAATGGTGATTGAATAATCACCGCCGGCCAGCGCGGAAGCGACTTTGAATCCGAGTTTACCGGCGCCTGCGATTGCCACTTTCATTTCATTCAGCCTGCCTTTATTAGCTATTAAAACCTTAAGGTTATCAGATGTTTAGTCTTTGGCATTAGTTATTTTATTGTAGTTTATTCTAATTTGCAAGGCCTTTTGATATAATGATAAAATATATATAGATTCAGTAAAAAATGAGTGATAATAAGATTAAAAAGTGTGTGTGAAGGCGCTCTTTCAGGGAGGAAATATGTTAAAAATCAAGAATTTCAGGTGCGGCGCGCTGCTGGCAAACGGCTATGTTGTATATCATAAAAACGGTGGGGGCTGCCTGATCATTGATCCGGGCTATGAGCCGAAGAAATACTTCGCCTTTATTAAGGAAGAAAAACTAACGCCGGAGGGTATTATTCTGACGCATCATCACAGCGATCATACCGGGGCAGCTCCGGCGCTGAAGAGCAAATACGGATGTGATATTTATATGCATGAACTGGATGCCTTTGTGTATAAAGACGAAGTCGACGTCCTGCTGAAAGACGGACAGGTACTGGATTTTGAAGGGGAGGAACTGAAGATCCTGCGTACCCCGGGCCATACAAAGGGCAGCATCTGTATTTACTCCGAAAAAAGCCGTGTTTGTTTTTCAGGTGATACTTTGTTCGATACCGACCTTGGGCGCTCGGACCTCGCGGACGGAAATGAAGACGAGATGAGGCAGTCGATCATCAACGTACTCGACAAACTGGAAAATGATGTGATGATTTATTCAGGTCATGAAGGAGAAGCCAACATGAAGTTTATCCGCCGGTATAACAGGGAATTTATCGCGCTGCGGGACGGCAGAGACCGCTGATTCCCGAAGTCCGGGGACAAAAGTATCAGGGGCAGTTGATGTTTAAGTTTCAGGGATAGTTAATAGAGAAAGGATTTTTATGGCTGCAGATCGGAAAAAAATCAGAATGATCGCGCTGGATCTTGACGATACGACGCTGAGGACAGATAAAAGCATGGCGGAACGCACAGAGAAAGCGCTCGCCGGGGCCGCTGAACAGGGTGTGATCGTTGTCGTTTCAACCGGGCGTGTGCTTAACTCTTTGCCGGACAACGTGAAATCGGTTCCGGGAATCCGCTTTGTCATCAACTCAAACGGCGCCTGCATCAACGATCTTGAGACCGGAGAGACGCTGTATAAGAATTTTCTGGATCCGGAGAAGGTGGGTCAGATTATAGATCTGCTTGCTCAGTACGATTTCCCCGTTGAGGTTTTTACCGGCGGTGAAGCCTACATGAACGAGTCGGATTACAATAAAATTAAACAGAATCCGTCAAAGTACCGGTCGGCGGAGTATATTCTCTGGTCCCGCAGGCCGGTGCCGGATGTTCTGGAGCTTTTGCGTTTAAACGCGGATATTATTGAAAATATCAGTGTTAATTTCAGAAAACCGGAAGAAAAGAACAGGATGCGGGAACTCCTGGCGGAAATCGGCGGCATTACCGTAACTTCCTCAGTGTATTATAATATCGAGATTGGCGGACCGAATACGAGTAAAGCGGAGGCACTCCGGGTTTTAATGAAACGCTTCGGGATCTCAGCTGAGGAACTGATGGCCTGCGGAGACAGCCCGAATGACGCGGCGATGGTGGAAATGGCGGGAATCGGCGTTGCCGTCGCGAACGCGCATGAAAAAATAAAGCAGATTGCTGATCATATAACAGATTCCAACGATAATGACGGTGTGGCGAAAGCGATCGAAAAATTTGTGTTGACATAATATGGTAAAAATAGTAAATTAATTACATTCATTCAAAAGGGGGGTGTAATGAATGCCGGATCGCAGAAAATTCGGCGCGCTCGGAGAACAGTTCGCGGCCGATCTTTTTTCCGAAGAGGGATACCGTATTCTGGAGCGGAATTTTAGATGCAGAATGGGGGAAGCGGATATCATATGCGAGAAAAATAATGAAATCATTTTTGCGGAAGTCAAGACACGTATGTCGCTTATGATGGGGCGCCCGGCAGAATCAGTCAATTCTGTCAAAAAGCGTCATCTGAAAAACACAGCAGCGTATTATCTTCAGCAGAATCAGAT
>ONJN01000154.1 GCA_900318155.1 uncultured Eubacteriales bacterium | reverse complement strand
CTTCGAACAATTCCTTTAAAGAAGCCGGAGAGTTAAAAAGTGCATCGTTTCTCGGTTGGCCAAGGATGACTCGTCTTTCCGGAGGGACCGGACTCTTGTAACTCACAATCGGCCTCCAGAACTCAGACTGACACAGCGCATAGTCAGTATCCTCGGTACAGGTATAATAACCACGTGTGTCTTTCAACGGACTGCCATGGGTAAGGAAAACATGAATAGATTTGGGATTTTTCTTTTTGATCTGTTTGTTTTCATCGATGATCAGGCAGGCGCGCAAGTGAAGCCAACGCATTCGCATCTTTGCAAACCAACTGTCCCCGTATTCTATGCGCTTTAAAACTGTAACGCGTTTTATTCTCCGGAGTTGGATCGAACCAGGGTCGTCAGATAATAGAATAATTCTATATCGTTTATTCCAGTCTCTTCGAAGCACCTCATGAAGGACTGCTCTGGCATTGTCTCTCGCTCCATGCTCAACCTCAAATATAATCACGTTTGACAATCTGAATAAGCGAAGTATTGCACCAATGACATGATAGACTGCTCTTGAAAGACCTAAAAAAAGCATTATTCTGACCTCTCATTATTGCTTTCAGGATATAAAGCGCCCTAAGCGGGAACGAGAAATCCTTTGTCCACTACTATCTTATAAAGCGGATCTGGCTGATTATTCTTTTCTTTCCTGTCTGCGTTTTTTTGACTCCATTTTTTCCCACACTATGAGCGATGGCTCCCTCAAGACGCGATGAAGCCAGTCAAGCACCGGATAATCAATTAACAGAAAATATGCTATTTTTTTCTTCATCCTAAATATGTTTGTTTTCAAGAGACGACGACGCAACCCCCTTAGCTGCGTATTGCATTCTCGTACCGCCTCTCTGTCGATACGGATGTGGGAATAGATATATCTGTTTGAAAAGCTCCACTTGAGCGCATTGTAAAGATAAATATCATCACGATCAGATTCTTTCAACTGTTGAATCCACGCTGAGCTTCGCTTTAGAGACTCTATCTTTCCTGCAACCTTTACTGCGGATCCTTCTCTCTGGTAATAAAAGTATAACGAGTAGGACAAGAGAATCGCTTTTTTTGATCTATCCTTTTCACATACTTGCGAAAAGAAGATAGTATCTTCTCCATATCGCATATCTTCACGGAACTGAAGATTGTGCAACAGTTCTGTTCGAATGAGTTTTCCGCAGCAAGAGTAAAAAATCAAGTCTGGAGATTCAAAGATTTGTAAAAATGAACTTTCTCGTGTATAGTTAGAATCAGGCAAATATGATTCTGACGCCAAATCATCTTGACCGCATTCAAAAGGTTGAAATCTGCAGATCGCAATCCCACTATCGGCGTTCTTAATGGCGCGATGCATTAACTCAAAGAACTGCGAATGGACATAGTCGTCTGGATCAACAAAAGAGACGTACTCACCCTTTATTCTGACTAACCCTGCATTCCTGGCAGAAGAGACGCCGCCGTTTTCCTTTGCGATCACAACAATCCGCGGATCAGCGGCTTCATATCGCCGCAGGATCTCCAGAGAGCGGTCCTTGCTGCCATCATCAACGCAGATGACTTCGATGTTGTGATAAGTATTCTTCAACACTGAATCCAGACAACGCTCCAAATATAATTCCATATTGTATATGGGGATGATGACGGATATTAGCGGTTGATCCATAGCTTCTCCTCAAATTGACTTATGTCCTTTTCTTTTCACTTCTCTGCGTTTCCATCTCTCCATCATTTCCCATTGCCACATAGAAGGATCGCTGATAACACGATGAAGCCAATAGATCAAGGGGAAACGGATAAAGACGAGAAATGCTGCTTTTTCTTTCTTTCCGTAAATGATTGTTTTCGGGAGATAGCGCTGTATCGTCATTAACTGTCTATTGCATTCCCGCACGGCATCGCGATCCGGATAAATGTGGGAAGACAGATATCTGACAGATAGATACCATTTGAGCGCTTTATCCAAATAAATATCGTCGCGATTGCAAGAAAGAAGTGTTTGAGTCCAAACCTGTCCAAATTGAAGCAAATCTGAGGTCTTTGCTACCTTTACCGCAGAGTCATCCCTCTGAAAATAAAAATATAGGGGATATGAAAGAACCGCGGCCTCATTTATTGCAGCTCTCTCACAAACTTCCGCTACAAAAGCAGTATCTTCAGCTAACCGCAGATCCTCACGAAAACGTCGATTACTTACCAATTCTGAAAGGAAGAGCTTTCCCCAACAGTAAGCTCTCAGGTTTTGCGTTTTAAATATCTGGACGATTGAGAGTACACTTACAGAGCCGGGATCAAGCGAATATGATTCCTGGATTCCATCGATCGTGCTGGCGTCTACAGTCTGATATCCGCAGATAGAGATTCGCGCTTCTGTTCCCGACAGCGAACGATACAACAACTCAACATATTGAGGATGTACATAGTCATCAGGATCGATGAAACAGACGTACTCCCCCGTCATCCGGTCCAAACCCGCATTTCTGGCAGAAGAGACACCGCCGTTTTCCTTCGCGATCACGACGATCCGAGGGTCGGCGGCCTCGTAGCGGCGAAGGATTTCTAACGACCTGTCCTTACTGCCATCATCGACGCAGATTATCTCCAAATTGTGATAGGTGTTGTTCAGAACAGAATCCAGACAGCGCTCCAAATAGAGCTCCATATTATAAACTGGGATGATTACGGAAATCAACGGCTGGTCCATATTGGCTCCTTATGATGATACTGAATCGCTCTTCTTGGTCTCCCGACGCTTTTTGCGTTCCACCTGCTCCCACTTCCACATGTAGGGCTCGGTGACGCTGCGGTAAAGCCAGTAAAGACCGGGAAAGCGGATGAAGATGGAATAGATCGCTTTCTGCTTTCGGGAGTATACCTCTGTCTTCCTCAATGCCGGCAGACAGGACTTCAGCAGAGCCGCACACTTGCGGGCAAGTTCCCTGTCCAGATGGATATGCGTGGCATAATAGCGAGTGGAAAGCGAACGCTTTATCGCCTGGTCCAGATAGATCCGGTCATTGCCGGGTGCGGCAAGAGCCTTACTGACATAGATTTCAGCGACTCGATACCGGTTAAGGACCTTAGCCGTCTTCCCAAGAGAATCATCTCGCTGATAATAGAAATAAAGCGCTTGATCCAGCACAACAAAGGTAAGATCCGGATTCTGTTCTCCAAGCTCTGCCATAAACACAGAATCCTCGGAATAAGGCAGTATTTCCCGAAAGTGCAGGTCCTTCAGCAGATTTGCGGGGATTAGACGTCCCCAGCAAAATGAACGATACTCATGATTCTGAAAGAACTGCGTGCGTGTCAAGGTCCTCAACTGCGACACGTCAAAGGAAACTGGATCCAGCTTCAGGGGAAAATCCTTGTCTTCCACAGTGCGAGAGCCGCTAAGCGAAATGCTGTTGCCTTTGGCCTGTGCTGCCTGGAGCAGGAGTTCAAAATATTGGGGGTGGACCAGATCATCGGGGTCGACAAAACTTACATACTCCCCTGTCATTCGGTCCAGACCGGTATTCCTTGCAGAGGAAACACCGCCGTTTTCTTTCGAAATCACGACGAGGCGAGAATCTATCGTTTCGTAATCACGAAGGATCTCTAATGACTTG
>ONJN01000150.1 GCA_900318155.1 uncultured Eubacteriales bacterium | reverse complement strand
GATCCGTATCTTTGACATAAGTAACGGGATCGACAAATGTAATGACGGTGATTCTGGTGCATTTTATAAGCGTGAATAATACGATAAACAATAACACCGCAATAACTATGATCTTTATTATTTTTTTCGGAGAAGTTTTTTCCATTAATGTGACAGCCTCCTTTACAGGATATTAGGGAATCGCTGATTTAATCGTCAAATAATAGTCAAATTCATATTGAGTTCATCGCTTTGTGATATAATATTCGTAAAGAAAAACAAGGCGGTGAAAGCAAATGAGAGGACAGCTGAATTTCACGGATTTAGAGTACTCTGAGAGAAAAAGAACGACCAAAAGAGAAGATTTTCTCAGGAAGATGGATGAGATAATTCCGTGGAACAGCTGGATAGAACTCATCAGACCGTATTATCCGTCAGGAAAACGCGGACGTCCGGTAAGGGGCATCGAGACCATGCTGCGTATGTATCTGATGCAGATATGGTTCAATCTGTCGGATGAAGGAATAGAGGATACAATCTACGACAGTTACACCATGCGCAGTTTTCTCGGCATAAACTTTATGTCTGAGTCGGTGCCTGACGCCACAACGCTACTAAAATTCCGTCATCTGCTTGAGAGAAATCATATAGGGGAAGCTATCTTTAAGGATATCAAGGAGAGGCTCGACAAAGCCGGGCTCATAATGCACGGCGGGACGATTGTGGATGCAACAATAATATCCGCGCCGAGTTCGACCAAAAACCGCACCGGAGAGCGTGATTCAGAAATGCATCAGACCAAAAAGGGCAATCAGTGGTATCACGGGATGAAAGTTCATGCCGGAGTGGATGCGGGAACAGGATACGTGCATACAATAGACGGCACAGCCGCCAACGTGCATGACGTGGATAAAGCACCGGATCTTATACGGGAAGACGACAGTGTGGTATACGGTGATTCAGGATATCTCGGATTGCCCGGACGCGAAGAGGTGCGCAGCGACGATCATCTCTCGGATATTGAATACAGAATCAACAAGCGCCCGTCAAGCCTTAAGATCACAGACGAATATGACGGCATCAACTGGGATAAGGAAATAGAGCACAGAAAGTCGTCTGTCAGAAGCAAAGTGGAGCATATCTTCCTGATTGTCAAGCGGGATTTCGGGTACAGGAAGACCGTATATCGCGGCATTGTCAAAAACATGAACCGGTTCCATATGCTTTTCGGATGCGCTAATCTGCTGATGTGCATAAGAGCCGGGCGAGCACAGGAGTTTTCTGCGGGATAACTATGCCTTCTTGCGGAAAAAAGCCGCAGGAAAGTGAATAATAAGCGGTCTGAAAAGCCCGGATTCAAAGAATTTCAAAGTTTTTCTGCCGATATAACGTTTTTTATCAGAAATAATCAAACGGGGCTATGCTGAATCGATTTGTTCAGCGGTTCCTTAATCCGCCTGTATTTCTGCGAATGTGCACGTAAAGGAGTCCAGGACAGATTCAAGTGTCGCCTCATCGGCCCGCAGATCGAAAGCCACAGAATAAAACTCGGAAATTCTTATTAGGATCTGGTATATCACCGAACCTGTTACGCGTGCGTATGCGTACTCATATCCCAGAGCGGTTTTGCCTGTTGAAAAATCAGGGATATGATTGATACCGAGCATTGTGAAGTATCCCTGCGCCCCCCCTGTTCTTAGATATGACCAGTATTCATGATACAGATCCGGCATTGTGTCTGCCGCAGGCAGCGAGTAGAACAGCCCTATGGACAGGACATTCATTTTTGCATCGTTCTCAATAACATAGTACGAATTGACCGAAGAATCACTCTCGCCAGCTTCATCAGATAAAAAGCTGTCCGGAATATCTGCCGAAATGCAGAGCTTTCTGCCGTCCGGATACCAGAGATCCTGCGGAAATACATATGCTATTCGTTTGAATCCGTTTGCCGGTTCGCCTGATTCTGTTCCGCCGGTGATGACATCAGACTGTGATGTCTTGTGTTCCGCGGTAAAACTGCCGGATTCAGCGATAAATGAATTCACGATTCTTTCGATTATTTTCTC
>ONJN01000145.1 GCA_900318155.1 uncultured Eubacteriales bacterium | reverse complement strand
CTTTTTTGATTGGTTCAGATGACCTTCTTATCAGTCCATTTGCCGGAACGCCAGCGGTACTGGTATAAAAATGTCCGCGCGATAAAGTCCAGAACCATAGCGATCCATGGAGAAACTGCGCCGAGTCCGAGCGGTACGGCCAGAATCCAGGCGCCGAGTATTCGGATGAACCACATCGTGATCATTGAGGTGAACATCGGGAACTTGACATCGCCGGAAGCGCGCAGGGCCTGCGGGACTTCAAAAGCCAGCGGCCAAAGTGTGACGGCCGCAAATGTATGAACGTTCATCATCTGCATTGTCAGGCGGCTTGTTTCCGGACTGGCGTGGTACAGCGACAAAACCAGCGGCATCGCGAAATAGATAAGGAACGCGGAAATCTCTGCAGTCACGTACATGATTTTCAAAAGCAGCCGGTTGTAATAGCGGACCTGCGGAATGTCGCCGTAGCCCACGCAGCGGGCGATAACGGTGGTGACCGCCATGTTGACGGCAAAGGCCGGGATCAGCTGGATCTGAGCCATGTTCTGCGTGATCGCGTTGGCCGTGATGGCACTTGTGCCGTACAGCGCGACCAGCGATAAAAGCACGATTTTTCCCAGCTGGAACATACCGTTTTCCAGACCGTTCGGAATGCCAACGTAGAGGATCCGCTTGATCAGCGAGCCGTCCGGATGGAGACCGAGACCGCGTGTATAATGAAGCTGCCGGTTCTGGTCGAGCAACAGGATTGTGACGATGACCGCGGCAGCCGTGCGGCCGGCCAGTGTAGAAATCGCCGCTCCGTCTGTGTCCATTCCTTTGCCGTAAATCAGCAGCGCGTTGCCGGACAAGTTGATCAGGTTCATCATCAGCGAGATCCACATCGGCACTTTGGAATTGCCCATTGTCCGGAAGACTGCTGTGCCGGCCTGATAGACCGCGAGCATCGGGATTGAGCCGGCTACAATGATCATATACTTATCAGAATAACCGTAAACCTGCTTTGTAATGTGCCCGAAAACGTGATCGAGGATCGCGTGACGGAACAGCAGGAACGCGGCGGCCAGGAAAATCCCGGTAAAAAGCATCAGCCATACGAGCTGGCTGGCCGCCCGGCAGGCATTCTTTTTTTGTCCGGCCCCGAGGTACTGCCCCGCCACGACAGCGCCTCCCGCGGCCATGGCTGAAAAGACCATAACGAACAGCTGGATCACCTGATCGACGAGTGAAACGGCGGAAACGGCCGATTCATTAACGCTGGCAACCATAACGGAGTCCAGCATTCCGACAAAGAACGTCAGGAACAGGTCGATGATCAGCGGAAAGATCAGCGCCGCGAGCTGCCGGCCGCTGAACAGATAGCCCGGCTTAGTATTCAGATGTATAAGTGATTTTTTCTTTGACATAATATAGAATTATAACATATTTTCTTTTCGTTTTTTGTCTGTATTGTGCTTAAGTCACAGATAAGATAAAATGTTAGCAGGCGATGGTCGGCTGATCACGCTGGCTGTGAAGGCAGCCTGATCATGAAAGACGGCTGGTCTTGCGGCCGGTGGGCTTTGTCCGTGGGTTTTGGGATTGGAGAAAGGCAGCCCGGCCTTTGTCTGATGCGGTTTTCGCGTCCGATAAGGGTAATCGGTGGATCAGAATAAAAAGAAATGGAACACAGGAGTTTCAGGATGAAACATGATTATAATAAATACTGGTACGAGGACATCCGGGAGTACGATACGCTGAAAGAAATGCTGGAGGAATGCACCCGCCAGTTCGCGGACAATGCGGCGTACTGGGTCAAAAGGAAAAGAGGCGGGCAGTATGAGCCGGTTTCGTACCGCCTGCTCATGCATGACGTGTGCGCGCTGGGTTCCGCTCTGCTGGATATGGGTCTGAAAGGCGAACGGATTGCCGTCATGGGGCAGGGCAGTTATGAATGGATTGTTTCTTATCTGGCGGTCATCAATGGTGTCGGCGTGGTTGTCCCGATCGACAAAGAGCTTTCAGGCGCTGAGATCGGCAATCTGATGAAGACGGCCGGGAGCCGGACAATGATCTGTACAGATCCGGACTGCATCAAGCTGAAGGGTCTGGAAATGATCGAAGAACTTGTGATTATGGAATTTTACGGCGACCGGCTGGATGAAGCGGAGGCGCCGGTAAGCAGGATCGAGGATCTGGAGTTTTACCGGAAACTGCTGCTGGATGGCGGCAGTGACGATAATAGCGACAGTGGCGTTGAGGGCGGCGGACGTGATGACGGCGGCTCGGGCGGTCGTAACGACACGGCCGCGGAACGGAAGCTTCGGGTCAGCCTTTGGCGAGGCCTGCAGAAACGAGGCGACGAGATTCTCCGGGAAGGAAACGATGATTTTCAGCGGATTGAAATTGATCCGGACACTATGTCGGTCATTCTTTTTACTTCCGGAACGACGGGAAATCCCAAAGGTGTGATGCTCAGCCACCGCAACATTATGACAAACATCATGGACGTTTGCCGGATCGCGTACATTCTTCCGAGCGATAAGACTTTGTCTATTCTGCCGATCCATCATACGTACGAATGCACACTGGGGATGCTGCTCGTTCTTTACCGGGGAGCCAGTACGGCTTTCTGTGAAGGCATGAAATACATTTCAAAGAACATGAAAGAGGCGCAGAATACGGTCATTATCGTTGTGCCGCGTGTTCTTGAACTGATTATCAATCGTCTGAACAAGATGCTCAGAGATACCGGGAAGGAAAAGCTGTTCCGAAGAGCGCTGGGTCTCAGCCGGGGACTGCGCAGATTCGGGATCGATGTGCGTCGGAAGCTGTTCTCGCAGGTGCTGGAATCGATGGGCGGAAATCTCAGGCTGATCGTCACCGGTGCCGCGGCGTTATCGCCGGGGGTGTGCCGGATGTTTGAAGACTTTGGCATTACCGTGCTGCAGGGGTACGGAATGACAGAGTGTACTCCTCTGATTTCAGGAACCCCGATGAACGCGGATCGTGAGCGTTATAAAAAGGCCGGTTCCGTCGGTGTTCCGATCAGTACCGGCGAAATCAGGATTATCGATCAGGATCCGGACGGGATCGGAGAGGTGATGTTCCGCGGCCCGAACGTCATGCTGGGTTACTACAATATGCCGGAAGAAACGGCGAAAACGATCGAAAAAGACGGCTGGATGCATACCGGAGATCTTGGGTTTATTGATCCGGACGGCTGGTTGTACCTGGCTGGACGCAAGAAAAACATCATTGTCACCAAAACCGGTGAAAATGTTTACCCTGAAGAGATTGAGGATTATCTGAACGACAGCCCGTATATCGAGGAATCGATGGTCTATCCTCACAGAAAAAAGGAAGAAGAGATCGTCGGCGTCCAGATTTTGCCGGCCATGGACAATATACGCGAAAAGCTCGGGCACGAGCCGGATGAAGAGGAACTCAACCGGATGATGAAAGAGACGATCCGCAGTCTGAACGAAGGGCTTGCCGTCTATAAGCGGATCCGGCACGTTATTGTGAGGAAGGAAGACTTTGTCCGCACCACGACCAGAAAAATCCGGCGCCAGGATAATATGCCGGAATAGAGGGGGTTCGGGCGGCCGGGCAGTAATGTGGCTGGTTCGGCCGGTGATGAATCTGGTCGGACTGTTATATGGGTCGGTGCGGCGGCGCGGGCAGTCGGTGTGCTATGTGTAATCAGGTGTGCCATGTGTGCCGGGTGTGCCGGGTGTGTCAGGTGTGCCTGGTGTGCCATGCGTGCCGGGTGTGTCATTGAGGGAACGTGGCTGACAGCTGAATAGCTAAAATAAGGATAATTTGCGGGAGGATTTTTATGATCAAAGGAATTCATCATGTGGCGTTGAAATGTGCCGGACCGGATCAGTTCCGGGAAGTTATGATTTTTTATACAGAAGTGATTGGCCTGACGGTGATCCGCACCTGGGGCAGCGGTGAGAATGCCGCGGCGATGCTGGGAGCGGGCAACTGCATCGTTGAAGTTTTCGCGTCGGGTCAGGTTTCAGGCAGTACGGGAAGTATTAATCATTTCGCTTTCCTGACGGATGACCCGGATGAATGTGTTCGCCGCGTAAGAGAAGCGGGTTATCAGATCACAGCAGAACCAAAGGATGTAGAAATCCATCAGGAACACCCGGAAGGTGAGGTTTATCCACTTCGTGTGGCGTTCTGCATCGGACCGATCGGTGAAGAAATTGAGTTTTTCTGTGAGAGATAGAAAGAGTCCAAAATGCAAAAGAACTTTGGCAGGCCTTGTCCGGCCTCCGCGGAATGGGCTCCGAAGGTCCTGTTCCGCATCTAAAAAGGAGCTCCGGTGGTTCCGTCCGCCTGCGCAAATGTTTCGGCCGGTTTACCGCCGCCGCGCCGAACCCCGCACCGAAGCCTGTTCCAAGCCCGCACCGAAGCCCACGCCAACGCCCGTTCCGGGCCCGGACTGAACCCCGCGCCAACGCCCGTTCCAAGCCCGGACTG
>ONJN01000171.1 GCA_900318155.1 uncultured Eubacteriales bacterium | reverse complement strand
GCCTGTGCCTGGGACGTCCCTTTCACTTCTTCCGGTTCCTGTTGATCATCCGATGCCGTCTCTTCCGGGATCTTTTCTCTTTCTTTCAGATAATCCGAAGACGCCCAGCCGCTTATTCCATTAACCGTTACATATACCCACGTTGTATTTGTAACAAAAGTATAATTGTATTCCACATCGGTTCCATCGCTTAAAGTCTTCAGCAGCTTAAACCCGGTCCCGGGACCGCACCGGACATTCAGCTTACCGGTCGTCCGTGCGTATCTGGTTCCGTCCGTTGCCTTTCCTGTTTCCGGCGCGACTGCGTAGGATGAATCCACAACATCGCTTTTTCTGATATACACAAAATGCTCGAACTGCTCCGATGTCGCCTTTGGATCGGTCGTGCCGCGCAGGAATCCGTCATCCATATCAAGCCATACATAAAAAGTCTGTCCCCCGGTAAGAGTACCGGCAGACTGCCCGGCCTTCGCGCTGTCAGAATCCGAATAATAATTAACGCCGTTTATGCCGGTTACAACGGTATACTCTGCCTTTTCAGGGACACCCATATCGGCATACACAGTGATGCCGCATGCCACAGATATTATCAATATTACCAATACAGAAATCATTTTTTTCATAAAGTTCCACCTCACATACAAACGCTGCCCTATGATTTCTTTAATAAACAAAACGATTAAGCAATTCACCGATCATATATGATGATGTGTTGCATAGCAGCGACAAAAGAAACGAATTGCATTTCACAGATAACTTCTTGCTGTAAACGAATCCCTCAGCCATAACAGCCATGCACTCAAAAACCAGCATCGCCGGAAGCAGGGCGCCATATCCGATCTGTACGATCACCACAGCGCCGCCGGACACCACAAGCGGGTTCGTCATCAGATTAGCCAGAATCACGATCATCTGACTGTAACAATCTCTGACTCCCAGACACCATGCTGCAGCACACTCAACAAGCACCGTCAACGCAAAGGCTCTCAGCATGATGAGCGGCAGATGCTCCAGTGTCATTTTGACCGCCTCAGCGCGTAAATAACCAGCGCCACAATAATACCTGACAATACGCCAAAGACGATCCCCATAACTGCAAGCGGCTTTTCCACCATCGATAACAAAGCGGGGTCAACATGCCATACAAACTCATTCATCGTCAAAGTCCTTTCTGATAATGATATCCTTCCTTATTATGATCTCCATAAATCCCAGGCAAAGACAACTCAAGAGGGCGATCATGATGCAGTTTGCCGGTACAGTCACAAATTTAAAGAAGAATACCGGCATCGTCCCAAGAAAGAGGCCGATCGTAGTCAGCCCGAAAGCCAGTCCCGGCGTGCCCGGAAGCACGGAAACGAGCAGTCCCAGCGTAATCGCCATCGTCATACTGAACAGCATCACGCCAACAAGCGAAACAGCCATAAAACGGTCACCTGCCATGAGAAGCGGCGCGGCGATCACGACACTGACCATGGCCGTTCGCCTGAATCCCGCACGATCCGCGGCGATCCCGCCCAGTGCTTTTCCTACTCCCATGAAAGAAAACAGCAGCACCGTCTGAACAGCCGTCTTGTTCCACGAAGTCGGGATCCCGTATCCCATGAATCCCCGCACTGCTACGATTGCTACAGCCAGTATGATCAATAACCAGTTCGCCACGCCGGGCTTTGTATAATTGAACTTTCTGCATTGCTCAGGATAAGGAACCGCTTCATCGCTTATATACCGCTGCGCGTAAAGAGTCACCGGAACTGCGCTGAGCACCAGAATAATGATCGGCCAGAAAGCGCATCCGCTCTTTGCCAGAAGCCTTCCGGTCACCACGCCGAAAGATCCGCCTGATACAAAGATCGCGCTGCCGGACAGTTTCCCTTCCGACGTTCTGAGCGTCGTTTCCGCCCCGTTTACATGAACAAGACAGTTGCCAAGGCACAGTACAACCAGTGAGATAAACGGATTTGACACATACTTAAAAAGCAGTGCTGAAAATGCCATCAACATCAGCCCGATGCTCCCCATCGGTATCCTGGGGAACCGATCACTGATAAACCCGATGATTCCCTGCGGGACAAAGGCTAACATGTCGTACGACAGAAACAGGATCCAGATCTCCGGCCGTGTTCCTGTATATCTGTATAACATGAAGAAACAAATCACCTCTGTCACGAAATGAATGTAAAAATATAAAAGCCCTGATTTAAGATTATTGTTCATTCTGTCACTCCAATATCCTTTGCATGGTTTAATACTTCCTGTACAGTGGTCTGTACGCGCTGCACATCAGCCAGATTACTGTGTTCGCATGAGATTGCTTCAGAACTGCCCCATTTGATTTATATAAAAAACTGCTGGTTTTTAAGTCTTTTCGTCAGTCTTTATCTCATCCCCATGACCATTCCGATCAGAAACGGAATCAGCCAGATCAGCCACACAAGTAAACTGAAGCGGTGAAAGGACTGCTGCGCCTTTTCATTTCCGGACGCCAGAACTATGGATGCCCACACTGCGTGAACCAGCATCAGAAGAATAGCGATGACCCCGGTGATTCCATGTACGTTCGTCAGCATACCGGTTTCACCGCCATTGATCAGCGACATCATATGTGTTCCCGTCGCATCCATCACAAAGCCCAGCCAGAAAAAGACCAGGTGGATCGGCTTCAGCAATTTTCTCAGATGCTCGTACCACACTCCAACGGTATAAAACACCAGAGCCGCGGTGATGGCGAACACAGCTTTCATCAGTAATGGTGACACGATTCTCCTCCCTCTCCTTCTGCAAACTCGCCAGCATGAACCTCAGAGAAATAAAAGCCGGGGAAATCAATACGGCAGACTGCCGCATGAAACTTCTCCGGCTTGTTCATTTCTGACCGCTATAGATATTATTATTTTACCATGGCTGGCAGAAATATAATATAAGAAATGTCCGTAAGGACTCACATTCCACAGGCGGATCTGAACCCTATCGGATTTTTCTTTTTAATACTATCGGACATTTCAGCGACTGTAAAATCATTCTCCAGTAACTCAAAGCACCCGTCCGTTCCGGAAGCTTCTCCTCCATACACTCTCGAAGCATATCCCAGTATCGCATTCTCAACAAGATTCCTGCAGAAACGCCCGTTTCCGCTATCCGGCTTTTCTGCTGCTTCCCTGCAGATTGACAGCACTTTCTCTTTTGCCTTCATCCCGATAGAGAATCCTCTCTTCTGAGCCTCAAATTCCGCGATCTTCAGCATCTCATCCGCCGAATAGTCTTTGAAGGTTATGCTGAACGGTACCCTTGATCTGAGTCCGGGATTTCTGGCAAAGAAACGCTTCATTTTGTCAGGATAACCGGCAAAGATTACAACTGTATCCTCTCTTCTGTTCTCCATTTCCTGAACGATTGTACTGATTGCCTCATCACCGTACAAGCCCTCCCAGTTTTCTACAAGAGAGTACGCTTCATCAATGAACAGCACCTTCCCCTTTGCCTTTTGAAAGACCTCTTTAACCTTTACGGCGGTCTGTCCTTCATATTCGGCAACCAGATCAGCCCGGCCGACGTCAATCAGGCCATCACCAGGAAGAATCCCGGTCTCATTGAAAATGCCCGCGACAATACGGGCAACCGTTGTTTTGGCGGTACCGGGATTACCGACAAATTCCATGTTTAATGTCAAAGCCAGATCGTCTTTGCCATTCTCGGCCATTTCTTTCTTCATATGCGCGAAAGCCGCGATTTTCCTGATCTGTTCCTTGACATTCTCAAGACCGATCAGGTCATTCAACATATCCATATAGCTTGGGGCGTTCAACGGGACGAATGTGTCAGTTTTTCTGGTCGCCCCGGACTCTTCGGTCGCCCCGGACTTTCCGGTCGCCCTGGCCTCTTCAATCTTCTGCCTGATTTCCTGCACGTTCTCCCGGCGAAGGTGTGGTATCTGTATTAAATCCTCGTCCGTCATATTCCGGATTTCTTTAACGTAATTAATCCCTGCTCGTTTAAGGGCGTTATAGGAGCGGATGCTTAAATCCAGTTCTTCAATAATAACAGGAGAGTCGTCGCTTTCTTCACCGAATTCGTCACCGCAAATATTTATATGAAAAATCATCTCGCTCGTCCCTTTCTCTGAATTCTCCTTTTCCGCAGAAGTTCTTTCTGATGCCCTGCACATCATGTAAAACATGAAAAGAGACATCCCGTCCATAAGAATCTCATCCGGAAGAAACACTTCATCTTTCTTCTCTCCGGAAAAATCACCGATTTCCTTCGCTGCCAGATAAGGAAAGGTAAGTGATATAAGTGATTTTAATCTTAACGTCATTTCCCCCGGAAGACTGATTAAAACCATTCCCTGACCTGACGAATTCTCATCCGAAGACCCGGCTATAATGCGTATCACCGCGTCTTCTTCCATCAGCATGGTAAACATATCAGAAGAGTAGTCGGAAGCCTCATCACAAAAAACGTAATAATCATACAAATCATCATTCGTCTTCCTGACTTCGCCGTCATCGCCGGAACTCACAGGTACTGAAGAGAGCACGTAAACCCTTCGGTTTTCTTCATACAGATCTCTTATTTCAGCGTGTCCGCCACTGTCAACTTTTCCATAGTTCCTGAAGATCCAGTTGAAGTCTTTCTCTGTTACTTTAATTCCGGGACTTGAAAAAACGCATCCGCCAACTGATTTGTCCTCGTCCGCGGATATCTGCCACCCAAGTATTTCATTTTTCGAAAGCAGCGCAGCTGTTTGCAGGAATCGCTCGCTTACCTTTGGGATTACCTTGGCACGTGGATAATCGGGTTTGCCTGATTCAATCGACAGAGCCATTATGTTTGAAAAGCTTCCGGTTTCAAATTTTACATAATTTGTCATTAGCAACGCCTCTCTTTCTTCTTAATGCTATAGAATTAAAAAACAGAATTGTCGCAATCTGCGCCGAACTATTCCTTGGCCCGCTCATATCATCGCAGGGCTTCCCCGGTTGGCCGTCCGGTCATTTGCGGATTAAATTGTCAAGGTGCAGTCTGCGCAGAATAAGAAGCCGCCGCTTTGATCATCCCCGAAAGGACTGACTCTGCCCTTTGAGTATCTTTCGGTTTCTATCAAAACAACGGCTTAAAAAACTACGCAAACAAAAAATTTATAATACCATTAGAACAAAGTATGCGCAAGTAGTTTTTTGTATTTATTACGATACAATTTTATAATATGCGTTCGATGTAATCCTGTATATGATCGCGTAAACGATGCCGCAGATCAGGACACAGATCCCGGAAGTGATCAGGAGGCGCGGCATATCAAACAGGCCGAACAGCATCTGCAGTTTGTTGACGACCGGAAGCACCGCGGCAAGATGGACGCAGGCGAAAATGATCGGTATAAGGAAGACGGTGAGAATCTGCGAATTAATGCTGGCTCTGATTTCTTCCTTTGTCATTCCGACTTTCTGCATAATCTCAAATCTCGACTGGTCTTCATAGCCTTCGGAAACCTGTTTGTAATAGATGATAATCACACAGGATACCAGAAAAATGATGCTGAGCAGGATCCCAAGGAAGAACAGGCCGCCGAAAGTGCTGACAAAGTCTCCGCGTTCATCCTCATGGCTCTCGCAGTAGCTGTTGTCAAAATGAAGCGGCGCGATTTCCTTCTTCAGAACCTTTCCGAGCGTGTCGGCCAGCGCGATCTGCCCGTTGACGTCAAGACCGGTATCAAACCGGCAGTTCCAGAACCACGCCAACATCGGGTCTCCGTTATAATCCCCGTACTCTTTATACTTTTCAGCAACTTTATTGACATCGTCAACTATGACAAAGATGCCCGGCGACGCGGAAACCAGCGCGGCGGGATCAATCTCACTGATCCGGTCATCGATTCGCTTTCTGACTTTGAACGGAACATCACCGATCGTCAGTATATCGCCGATATCGATATTCTTTTTTGTTCCCACCAGCGCTTCTCCCGGAGCCACTTTCTCGTTATATCCAAAGACTCTGTTGTAAACATCCACGTCCAGAAAGAGTATCTGCGCCACTTTGTCGTAATTGACAAAGGCCAGATTTGTCTTTGAATTCAACGTAATATCCAGCTTGCTGTTGTCAAAATGACCCGACACAGACCACTCATAATAGGTTTTGTTGTTTGTAATTCTCGCGCCGTGTTTTTCAGCCGCGTTCTTCAGATCCGCGTCCAGCTTGTCGCCAAGTCTTTCCAGGCTCTCATCATATCCATATTTGCAGGCGAACGCGCCGATCTCATTCGGATAGCGGACATTCAGGCATTCATCCGCCCCTGTGTAAAGCGCTGAAGTAGAGGATATCATTACCAGAATCATCGTCAGCAAAATACAGATCGAAGCAAGTCCGGCGCCATTCCGCTTCATTCTATACGCCATCGATGAAACTGAAATAAAATGATTCGTCTTATAGTAATAGTTTTTATTCTTCTGCAGCATCCGGCAAAGGATCACTGATCCCGCAGTCAGGAGCAAATACGTTCCGATTATAATCAGGATCACCGCGGCAAAAAACCACATCAGCGCTGACATCGGCTGCTGGATTTTAAGCGCGATAAAGTAACCGGCACCGAGTGTTATCAGGCCCAGGGCTCCTATGATCCTGTTCGCCTTCGGCGGCTTTTCGCCTGCTCTGTCCGCTCTTACCAGTTCAATCGGACTCGAGAATCCGACCTGGCGGATAGAATTCAGACAGATCAGTACGAAAATAACGCTGTATGTGACAATGGTCCAGGCAACCGATGAGCCCGAAACAGAAAATGAATAGCGCACAGGAACATCGATCATCCTGGTAAACCCAAGTTCAGCCAGTTTGGACAATCCGATCCCGGAAGCAAGACCGCCCGCAATTGAAATCCCCCAGGTGATCAGCGTTTCAAAGAAAATGATCCTTCCCAGATTAAACCGGTTCATGCCAAGGATACTGTACAGTCCGAACTCCTTCTTTCTCCCTTTGATCAGCGCCGCATGGGTATAGAAGAGGAACAGCAGTCCGAATAAAGACATGATGTATGTGCCGATCTGCATCATATCCTCCGCTGTGTGCCCGCCCGCCATGTCATCCATGACTCCTGAGTAACCCAGGAAATGAAGTATGTAATATACAGCGACCATCATGACGCAGGTCACAAGATACGGTACGTAGAGACGGCTGTTCCTGCGCATGCCGCCCGCGGCCAGCCGGAGATAGAATCCGCTTTTCACTATCGGTCACCTCCCTTTGCCAGAAGCGTCAGCGTATCACTGATTTTTTGATACATCTGCTGATCCGTAAGACCGCCTTTATAAATCTGATGGAAAACGACGCCGTCCCGGATAAACATCACACGTGACGCGTGGCTGGCGGCTTTGACCGAGTGAGTTACCATAAGGATCGTCTGTCCCATCCGGTTCACCTCGCCAAAAAGGTCGAGCAGTCCGTCAGAGGCTCTGGAATCAAGTGCTCCGGTCGGTTCATCGGCCAGAATGATGCGCGGATCCGTAATCAGTGCTCTTGCGACAGCAGCTCGCTGCTTCTGACCTCCGGATACCTCATACGGATATTTCTTCAGCAGATCCACGATACCGAGCGGCGCCGCTATGGCGTTAAGCCGTTTTTCCATTTCTTCATATTTCATTCCTGCTAAAACCAGCGGAAGATAAATATTGTCTTCTATCGAAAAAGTGTCCAGCAGGTTGAATTCCTGGAAAACATAACCCAGATTGTCCCGGCGGAAACGAGCCAGCTCCGAATCCTTCACCGAGCTCAGTTTCATACCGTCGAGAATCACGGTGCCCCCGGTCGGCTTGTCCAGCGCCGCGATGATGTTGAGCAAAGTGGTCTTTCCACTGCCGGATTCTCCCATAATCGCAACAAACTCGCCCTTTTCCACAGTGAAACTGACATTTTTCAGCGCTTCGACGGACGCCCCGCCGAAACGCGTCTTATAAATCTTCTTAATCCCTTTTGCTTCAAGTAAACTCATTACTGTAATTCCTCCTGATGTTATAAGATACTTACAGTATAAAAAGATAAGCAGACTCATTCCATTGAATCTGCTTACGCATTTCTTACATATTTGTCACATTCATTTCACCCGCGCCATACTGGCTCCTGCGGCTTTTAAAGAGCCGCCGCCCGGAAGTTCCGCCATCGAATTTGCTGCACGCGTTTCACTCCACGCCAAGTTCCGCAATCCGAAGATCCAGTGTGATCGTCGTGCCTTTCCCCAGCCGGGACTCAGCGGTTATTCCGTGCCCGAGATTCTCTGTGATCCTTTTGCAGAGGTATAGTCCGATTCCGCTGGCTCTTTTGTCCTCACGGCCGTTGAACCCGGTAAACCCGTTTTCAAAGATGCGCGGCAGATCTTCCGAACTTATACCAATCCCGGTATCCGCTATACAAAGCATCCCGGGCTCGTCCATATAGATCCGAACACTGCCCTTTTGCGTATATTTGACGGCGTTGGAAATGATCTGCTCTATGACAAAGGTCAGCCACTTTTCATCGGAAAGAACGGTGTAGTTTACCGGTTTGTATTCAAGCGTCAGTTTTTTTAGGATAAATTCCCCTGAAAACCGGCGCACAGCCGCGCGAATAATCTGATCCAAATCATATGTCCTGATAAGATAATCCGTGCTGTCTGAATCCAGCCTGAGGAATGTCAGTACCATTTTGACATACTCTTCAATCCGGTTCAGGTCGCCGGTCAAGTTCCGGGCCTGCGCCGTATCCTCAGACTGAAGCCTCAGGCGCATAGCGGAGATCGGCGTCTTGATCTGATGTGCCCAGACCGTATAATAATCAATCATGTTGTTATATTTTTCAGCCGCGCTGGTCTCAGACTGCTTCTGTTCTTCCCGAAGTTTAAGGATGATCTGCTGATAATCCTCCTCCGTTCGGTCAGTCGAAACCGGCATTTCCTCACGCAAAAGCATCCTGTGGCGACTGCGGTAAGCCATAAAGCCGATCGTAAAAGCAACACCCCCGATCAGCAGACAAAGAATCAGAGGATAAACCACGACGATCACGGGCATTTTAAAAAGCAGATAAGAAGCGGAGAACATTCCGGCAATCAGCATGCAGATCGCGATTACTTTTACGCGCGATTTCAGATAGCTTTTAAAAAGATCCATCATTCTTCCTCCAGAATATATCCGACTCCGAATCTGGTTTTTATCAGGTCCCTGAGACCGGCTTCTTCAAGCGTTTTACGAAGCCTTCCGACATTGACTGTCAGCGTGTTTTCATCGACAAAACTATCTGTCGCCCATAGTTCCTCCATTAGTTTCTCTCTGCTTACAACTTTATTCTTATTCTGCATCAGGGTCAGAAGAATCCTGTATTCATTTCTTGACAGCACAATCTTTTTATCTTTATACGTGAGTGTGTTATCTTCTGTATTCAGCACAGCGGCTGCTGCCTTCAATGTGAACGTATTCTGATTAAAATCATACGTTCTGCGAAGAAGCGCCTGCACCTTCGCGATAAGAACATTCTGGTCAAATGGTTTAGGAATGTAGTCGTCTGCCCCCATGTTCATGGCCATAATAATATTCATGTTATCGGTTGCCGATGAAATGAATATTATCGGTACAGAACTGATCTTTCTTATTTCCTGACACCAGTGATATCCGCCCATATATGGGAGCGTGATATCCATAATGACCAGATGCGGCTGATAAGCCTCGATCTCTTCCATAACATGGCGAAAATCCATTATCTGGCGGGGTTCCATCCCCCAGCCGGCAAGACACTCGCTGATACCATCCGCTATTCCTTTGTCATCTTCAATTATTATAATTTTATACATTTGTGTTTCCAGTTATTATTCCGAATGTTTTCTGATAATTATGCCGACACCGTCGCATAATCTAATTGTTTTGTAAAACGGGAATTTCACGGTATAACTTAATTGTATTTCTGTGGTTTTATTATACCACAAAATCCGTTTGCGAACAAGTGTTCCGTTTTGTTCTTTTGTTGTTTTTCTTTTCTGTTCGAATATATAAACAATATCAGGGTTGAATCAGACGAAAACAAAGACCCCGCGGATCGAACCATTCGTGGGATCGTTCCGGGGATCGTTGTTTCTAATTATTCTATCTGACTGTGATAATCTAACTGTAACAATTATTCTTTCCGAGTGTGCCGCAACAGTCTGCCTGACTGCAGCAGGAAGAGTTTACCTGACTGTGACGGCTACGGCCTTCGAGACGCCGTTTGCCGCATAGACAAAGATTCTGCAGCGGCCTTTGGCCCTGGCTCTGATCGTGCCTCTGCTGCTGACTGTCGCGATCTTTTTGTTGCTGCTCAGGTACCGCAATGCCG
>ONJN01000082.1 GCA_900318155.1 uncultured Eubacteriales bacterium | reverse complement strand
CTGCCGTGCTGCCGGTATGCACGGCTCGCGCGGACACTACGTTGTCCGGTGAATTCGGAGACGGATTTACCTGGACCCTTTCATCGCCTGATGACGGAAGAATCCTGATCATCAAAGGCGTCGGCGATATGCCGGACTGGGACAGTGTCAGGGAAGTGCCCTGGTATAACGCTTCTCGTAATCTCATCAGAAGAATTGAAGTTTCCGACGGCATTACGAGCATCGGCTCGCATGCCTTCGAAGGTGTGCAGCCTGATTACGGATCTGATTTTGTTTCTCTTGTTCTTCCGGACACGATAACCCGCATCGGAGACTATGCCTTCTCCGGGTTTAGATTGTCCGGCTGCCCTAATATCAGGAATGTTGCAGAGATCGGGGACTACGCTTTTTCTGGATGCTGGGATATATACGATGTTCGTTTTTCGGACAGTCTCAGGCACATCGGTGCGGGTGCTTTTGAAAACTGCGGCGACTATGGCGCCCTTGGGGATTACATAAAATTCACATTCCAGGGCAGTGCGCCGACTTTGGGCAGCGCGCCGTTTTCGGGCGTGAACGCGCATGCTTACACGCCGGCTGGGGATAAAAGCTGGACAGCCGCGGTACAGAAGAGTTTCGGCGGTAATGTGAACTGGTATCGCAATGGCGCCCAGACGATCTCTACAGGCGTGAAGCCGTCTGTGAAAAAATATTTTGGAGCGAAGGCATTTTCTTTGGGCGCAAAGACTACAGGCGACGGTACACTGAGTTATAAAGGAAGCAACAGCGATGTAGCTTCTGTTGATAAAAATGGAAAAGTGACCATCAAGGGCGTGGGCAAAAACACCATTACTATCACAGCGTCCGGGACGTCTATGTGTAAAAAAGCAACCAGAAAAATTAAGCTGACCGTATTGCTGAAAGGAACAAAACTTAAGTCCGTGAAAAAGGTCCGCGGGAAGAAATTAAAGATCCGGTGGGCAAAGAACAACGCCGTCACCGGCTATCAGATTCAGTACGCCGCAAATAAAGCCTTCACCAAAAAGTTAAAGAAGATCACCGTCAGGAAAAAGTCTGTCACTGCAGCAAAGACGAAGAAGCTGAAAAAGAAGAAGACTTACTATGTCCGTGTCCGTACTTTTAAGAAAGTGCAGAAAGTAAAGGACGATATCGTTTACACTAAAACTTATTACTCCGGCTGGAGCAATGTAAAATCGGCCCGTGTAAAGTGACTTGTCAGCTGAAACACCGGCGCGCTTGACAAGACTGCCGGCTGTGCGTTAATATAATTCTATATTTAATGAGAGCAGAAAGGCGAGAAATAAAATGAAGAGAATTAAAACAATTGAAACAAGGAATCTGAAGGAAAGTATCGAAACAGGCGGATGCGGTGAGTGCCAGACATCCTGTCAGTCCGCATGCAAGACTTCCTGTGGTGTTGCGAACCAGAAATGTGAGAAAAATCAGTAATGATACACCAGTACAAATTAAACGGATATAATATAGTTCTGGATGTAAACAGTGGTTCAGTACATTGTGTGGATGATGTTGCGTACGACATCATCCGTATTTTTTGTGTACAAAAAGAATCCGGCGGTGATGTGGACCGAGAATCAGTGAAACGCGAGATTCTGAACGCGTACGTGGACCGGCTGGATGTGACGCCTGCTGAAATTGATGAGACGATTGACGATATCGAGCAGCTTACAGCGGACGAAAAACTGTTTGCACCGGATATTTATGAGCCGGACGCCGGACTGCTGAAAGCGCGTCGTACCGAGGTGAAGGCCCTTTGTCTGCATGTGGCGCATACGTGCAATCTCAGTTGTTCGTACTGTTTTGCGAGCCAGGGGAAGTTTCACGGCGAACGGGCACTGATGAGTGCGGAAACCGCCCGGCGCGCGATCGATTTTCTGATTGAAAATTCAGGGAATCATGTGAACCTGGAGATCGACTTTTTCGGCGGTGAGCCGCTGATGAATTATAACGTGATAAAGGAAACCGTGCGTTACGCGCGTTCCGTGGAAAAGGAAAAAGGGAAAAATTTTCGGTTTACGCTGACTACGAACGGCGTCGGGATTAATGATGAAGTGATCGCATTCGCGAATCAGGAAATGAACAATGTGGTTTTGAGTCTTGACGGCCGCAGGGAGATACACGACCGGCTCCGGCGATTTCCGGACGGCCGCGGCAGCTACGACCTGATCCTCCCGAAGTTCAGGAAGATGGTGGAGGCCCGCGGTGACCGCGAGTATTATATGCGCGGTACGTTTACCCACGCCAATACGGATTTTACAGAGGATCTATTCCACATGGCGGATCTTGGCTTTGACCGGCTGTCGATGGAACCGGTTGTCTGCGCGCCGGATGAGCCGTATGCTCTGACGGAAGAAGACCTTCCGGAGATTTTTGAGCAGTATGAAATTCTGGCAAAGGACATGCTGCGCCGTGAGCGTGAAGGCCGTCCGATTGTGTTTTATCATTATATGCTTGATCTGACCGGTGGGCCGTGTATATACAAGCGGATTTCCGGATGCGGATCGGGGACGGAGTATTTTGCCGTTACGCCGTGGGGCGATCTTTACCCGTGTCATCAGTTTGTCGGTGAAGAGGCGTTTAAGATGGGTGATATATGGAACGGGGTGACGCGCCCTGATATCCGGGAAGAATTTAAACAGTGTAATGTATACGCGCGGGAAGCGTGCCGCGATTGCTGGGCACGGCTTTACTGTTCGGGCGGATGCGCGGCCAATGCTTATCACGGAACCGGCTCGGTTAAAGGAGTTTATGATTATGGCTGCCGGATTTTCCGCAAGCGGATTGAGTGTGCCGTGATGATCAAGGTAGCTGAGGCGCTGGGAGACGTATGAACCTGAACCGGTTCGGCTGTATGAATATGCATCGCGGCTCTGACGCGGCGGGTAATCATTGAAAAACGGAGGATCAGGACATGAGAATCAATAAATATATCGCGAGCGCCGGAATTGCCAGCCGCAGGAAGGCGGATGAAATGATCGCGTCCGGACAGGTGAAGGTGAATGGGGCCGTTTTGACGAAGCCGGGTTATGATGTGCTTCCCGGCGACATTGTTGAGGTACGCGGCCAGGAGATCCGTCCTTCCGGAGAAAAACTGTATTACGCGATGAATAAGCCGATGGGATGTGTCACGACCGTGAAAGACGACAAAGGCCGCGCGACCGTCATGGATTACATCCGGGAGGTGGATGCCCGCCTGTTTCCGGTCGGCCGGCTGGACTTCAATACTTCCGGCCTGCTGTTTCTGACGAACGACGGCGATTTCGCCTATAAACTTACGCATCCGAAACATAAAGTTGACAAAAAGTATCTGGTCCGGATTGCCGGAAACATCAATAAAGCCGATCTCAGCCGGCTGCGCAGAGGTGTCGTCCTTGACACCGGATTCCGCACATCGCCCGCGCAGGTGAATATAATCACCTGGAACAGGCATTCAACCATCCTGGATGTTACGATTCATGAAGGAAAAAAACGCCAGGTACGCAAAATGTTTGAGGCGGTTGGCTACCATGTCGTGCAGCTGGAACGCGTTTCGATCGGCAATATCCAGCTTGGGCATCTGAAGCCGGGACGCTGCAGAAAACTGAATCCGTCAGAAGTGAAGTATCTGATGAACCTGTAGTTTGTCAGCCGCAGACATTTCAGTCAGTCGCAGCCTATTTAAAAGATGAAGAGACAGCTTCCAGGAAATTCCGGAGGCTGTTTTTGTCTTTAAATGAAACGCGGGCGCTGCCGGCTTTGCCGCCGCCCCGGCCACCGAACGAAGGCGTCAGGTTTTTAACGAGCGTTCCGCAGTCAAAGCGTTCGCTGCCGTCTGAAAACAAAAGCACGGTATGTGTCGGATCGTGAACCAGCAGGATGAGACCGGTTACTTTTTTGCCGGCTTTTTTTCCGATCGACATGAGGTCGTTTACGCTCAGATTCTTATAGCGGCGAATCTGCAGTTCGTCTGCTGATGACAGGATCGCGTCTTTTTCAGATTCGGCAATGTACTTTCTGAGCGTCCGCAGCTCGTCCCCGATCTCCCTGTAATGTGCCGCGCGTGCCCGGTATTTTTCTGCCAGGTCGTCGCGCCCGGCGGAGAGATCGGTTTCAATATCGTACAGGGTATTGAAATCCTGACGATACTGCCTGTAGGCACGTCCGCCGCATTCAAAGTAAATCCGGGACAAGCCTTTGTTAGGTTCAATTTTATAGATCTTCAGTATACCCACCTGGCCGCTGGAAGAAGGATGTGTCCCGCAGCAGGCAACGCAGTCCGCAGGCGCTTCCGCCGGATCTCCAACTGTAACGATGGAAATGTTTTCATCAAAAGCCAGCGCTTTTCGCAGTGGCATCACAGCGGCTTCATTCCGCGTTGGGAAATAGTCGACGCGCACGGGCAGATCCTGCCAGATGATTCGGTTTGCTTCCGCCTCTGCGGCTTCCGCCATTTCCCAGGTCATTCTATCATAGCCGCCGGGCGCATCTTCCGGGAAACCGATGTCGATCGTTATGAAATCGGCACCCATGTGAAAGCCTTTGTTAATTCCACCATACAGTCGGTGGATGGCGCCGGAGAGGATGTGTTCGCCAAGGTGGCGCTGCATGTTGTCAAAACGATGTTCCCAGTCGATTGATAAAAGGACGCGGGCGCCGGACCAGAACGGCAGTTCGTCCGGATCCTCCGGTACCGGCAGGTCGGTTTCATGGAAGACAGCGCCTGCTTCTTCAAAAACATGAATAATGTTGATAACTCTGCCTTTTTCTTCCGCCCGTTCTTCTTCTTTTTCACCGGAAAGCAGGATCACCGTCCCGACATCACTGCTTTGCCCGCCGCCCTCCGGGAAAAAAACGGTCGCGTCAAAAGTAAGAAGAGCATGCTCCTGTGTCAGGTCGATTCCGGTGATTTCTGCTTCGCAGGAAGTACTGTAAACATTATCCTGATAGATTCGTCTGGTGTTCATAATGGTCCCCTTTATGGCTTCTCGTTGTCGTTATTCGCATTCAGTAAAATAAGTTTTCAACATTTCACGCTGCGAACAGAAAAAATGTGGATAACTCGTGATCGACTGCAGGATAAAAATGAGGTCTATATTGGAATTCCAATTGTTATGCTAGTTCAACTTATGCACAGCAATGTGTTAATAAAATCGTATACAATCCCGGGATCTTATGTGGAAAAGTCGGTTGGTACCCAAAACTGCGCTGATTATTCATTGTGAAAAACGTCTGTTTATCCTGCGAACACAGGTTGACATAATTAGTTATATGAGAAAACCCGGCAGGTTTTTGATGTCGGTATTTTCCCGGTGTGATCCGCGTCGGTCGCGCCTCAGTCTGTACCGCTTTGGTTCGTAGTGCTGTGCTTATCATTCAATCCCGCTGAATGTCGTTCAGAAAAAGATAAAAATCCTCATAGCCGCTCTGAATGAAAGCGTTGAGTACTGGTTCGTTAAACAGAAAACTGTTCTGAATACGTATTTTGTCGACCGGGCCGGAAAGCAGAAGATCGTAATCAAGCCTCAGTTTGTTCGCTTTTGTGTTCGCGGTGCTGATCAGCTGACCGGTTTCCAGGAGGAAATAGGTACCAAGCAGATCATCGTAGAGATGATAACAGTCGCTGTCCACGTGATCGTTATTGTTGTTATAGATCATGAACAACCTGCCGGTTGCTTCTTCTATGATCATGGCACGTTTTGTCAGTTCTGTGGAATGGCGTCCGAAGTCGTCCGGTGACCCGGAATAATGGAATACCGACACGTATTCTTCGTGCACAAGGTTCATGTACGCCTCCCGGTCCGACAGCCGCATAGCGGATTCCACCGTCACTTTGGAAACTGTGAAGCCGGGAACGGAGTTCTGCTCGCAGTGGTCTTTTGTATGCGAAACTGTTTTCAATGTGGATATCATCAGCAGGTATCGGTAATCTGAACGCTCCCCGTAGCCGACAACCGTCTTGCAGAGCAGGCTGTTGTCTTCGGTCTCCTCAATCTCATTTTTATAAAGTGTCAGTGCGGGAAAATAGGCAAAGATTGTTTTGTCTGCAGTTTCTTCTGACAGATAGGCGGCGCCCTGACGGTCTTTGTCGCACAGGCGCATCAGGAAATAATTTGCGGCCATGCGAGGGTTTTTAATCGGGGTACAGGATTTGTGGAAAAGCGCGCGCTGCGCTTTGTCCGTGAGAAGATCCGGCCAGTCCAGCATGAATTGAAATAGCTCCGACCCGTTCGGCAGCGGTATGTTTGCCCGCCGGTTGTACTTGGCGTATTCATGGACGAGGTGGATCGCTTCCGGTTCGCTGACCGGGACGGTGTTTCCGCCCAGCCCGCCGATAAAAGTATTTTTCACGTCTTCGACTTTGCCGTGTGTTGCGTCTATCAGATATTCAAACCGGTCAAAGCCATACTCCGCTACATCGAAGTAGAAGAACTGATGCAGTTTTCTGTGTGGACTCCTTTTGTCAAAGCGCCAGCAGATGTACATGCTGACCACACCCATCAGCCGCGTATCGGTGATCCAGCCGGATTCAAATTCGACGTCGGTACCGTCCGTGAAAAACGACTCGTCCGGGTCATTCATATTATCCATGTTTTTTTCAGTATCTTCAGACTTGTCCGCAAGACCGCCTTCAATTACTTTAAACTTAAAAGCAGACATTCTAATCGCCCTTTCTCGTGGTTTTATGCAATTATAACATATTTTAGACAGAAAAATGCATTTTGTATATTGACTAAAACGAAAGCATAGTATACATTAGATACGATATTGAATTTTTAAACAACCTTATCAAGAGCGGTTGAGGGACTAGGCCCTGAGATGCCCGGCAACCTGTTCGTACTACCATACGATATCAAGGTGCCAAATCCTACAGATTTTTTCTGAAAGATAGGGGATGAAATATACAGCATTCCTTTTCTTATATGGAAAAGGAATTTTTTGTTGCGTGGCCTGCTCGAATCAACAAACAGGAGGAATTAAGAGGATGAAAAGATTATTTACATCTGAGTCAGTTACCGAAGGACATCCCGATAAAATTTGCGATCAGATTTCAGACGCGGTACTGGATGCGATTTATGAAAAGGATCCGTACGGACGCGTAGCGTGTGAAACGACAGTAACAACGGGAATCATCACCGTCATGGGGGAGATTACAACAAAGGCTGTTGTGGACATTCCGCGCATTGCCAGAAAAGTTGTTACGGATATCGGTTACGACCGCGCAAAATACGGATTTGACGGACATACATGCGCAGTGATCTCATCGATCGACGAACAATCCGGCGATATCGCCATGGGTGTTGACCAGGCGCTTGAACATAAAGAAGGAACGATGAACGATGAGTTTGAAGCCATCGGAGCGGGAGACCAGGGACTGATGTTCGGATTTGCCTGCAACGAGACGCCTGAATTGATGCCGCTTCCAATCTCATTGGCGCACCGGCTTGCCATCAGGCTGACGGAGGTAAGAAAAACCGGCGTGCTTGATTATCTGAGACCGGACGGAAAAACACAGGTTACCGTTGAATATGAAAATGATCAGCCAAAGAGAGTCGATACCGTTCTGATCTCCACGCAGCACAGACCGGACATCACGTCAGAGCAGATCAGAAAAGACATCATCGAGCACGTAGTTCGACCGGTCGTTCCGGCAGAACTTCTCGACGATGAAACCAAATATTACGTTAATCCGACCGGCCGTTTTGTTATCGGCGGACCGCAGGGCGATACGGGGCTGACAGGCAGGAAGATCATTGTTGATACATATGGCGGATACGCGCGTCACGGCGGCGGCGCTTTCTCCGGAAAGGATCCGACAAAGGTCGACCGTTCAGCCTGCTACGCGGCAAGATACGTAGCCAAGAACCTCGTTGCGGCAGGACTTGCGGACAAGGTTGAGGTGCAGCTCGCTTATGCGATCGGCGTGGCAAGGCCAGTCTCTGTCATGGTTGATTCGTTCGGCACAGGCAAACTGGATGATGAGAAGCTTTCTGAGATCGTTGAAAAACATTTTGATCTCCGTCCGGCTGCGATCATCCACTATCTTGATCTCCGCAGACCGATCTACAGACAGACAGCCGCATACGGTCACTTTGGAAGAACCGACATCGATCTTCCGTGGGAACAGACCGATAAAGTCGCGGAGCTTCAGGCAGAGCTTTAATCAGTGAAGCGGCCCGGGAAAGTACCGGTCCGGGCCGTTCTTTTCATTTTACATATGGAGGTAGTAGAAAAATGGGAGTCAAAGTCCTTAAATTCGGAGGATCTTCCGTAGCGGACGGGATCCAGCTGACAAAGATCAAAAATATTATTGACGCAGATCCGGACAGAAGATACATTGTAGTATCCGCGCCGGGAAAACGTTTTGACGGTGACAACAAGATCACTGACCTGTTATATATGTGCAGAGCGCAGATGCAGCACAATATTCCTTATGAACAGCTGTTCCAGGTCATTACGGACCGTTACAGCGCAGTAAAATACAATCTGGGAATTGACGTAGATCTTGACCGTTACTATGATGAAATCAGAGCAAACCTGGACAATAAATGTTCAGAAGATTACATCGCAAGCCGCGGCGAGTATCTCTCCGCCATTCTTGTAGCCGCTTATCTCGGTTATGATTTTGTCGACACAAAGGGACTGATTCTTTTTGACAAAAGAGGAAGACTGCTCGCTGATGAAACGAATGAAGCGCTGAAGGCCGAGCTGGCAAAACATGAACGCGCTGTTCTCCCGGGCTTCTACGGTTCTGATAAGGAAACCGGCGAGATCCGTGTTCTCTCCAGAGGCGGGTCCGATGTAACCGGTTCACTCGTTGCCAGAGCCGTAAACGCAGATATCTATGAAAACTGGACCGATGTTTCCGGCCTGCTGATGGCAGACCCACGCATTGTCAAAGATCCTGAGCCGATCCAGACGATTTCCTATATTGAGCTCAGAGAGCTGTCCTACATGGGCGCAAGTGTTCTTCACGAAGATGCCGTTTTCCCTGTAAGACTCGCGAACATTCCGATCAATATCAGAAATACGAATGAACCGGATGATCCGGGTACGATCATCACGACTGAGCATGCACCGGAAGGTAAGAAGGTTCTCAGCGGTATTGCCGGCAACAAGGACTTTACAGTTATCGCGATGTATAAGAATATGCTGAACAAGGAAATCGGTTATGTCAGACGTGTACTGACTATTCTGGAAGACTTTGACATCAGCTTTGAGCACATTCCAACCGGAATCGATACGGTTTCCGTCGTCATTTCCAATGAACAGCTGGACGGCAAGCTCGACGATGTACTGGAAGCGCTGGATCGTCAGATGAAGCCGGACGACATGTCAGTGCATGAAGACATTTCTCTGATCGCGGTTGTCGGACTTGGCATGAGCAGAAGACCGGGTACATCGGCAAAGATCTGCACAGCGCTGGCCGACGAGGGCATCAACATCCGCATGCTGAATCAGGGTTCCAGTGAGATCAACATTATTATTGGTGTTGATACCGCGGATTTTGAGAACGCAATCAGGGCGATTTATAACGCGTTTGCGGAAAAATAGTACTGAAAGTTTCCTGAGTGATTTACTCCGCTGCTTCTAAGGAAGTCAAAAAAATCTTACTAAGTCAGAAAACCTTGATATTCCAATAGTTTTGCGTTTTTTTGCATTTAAAATATTTATTGATTGTGCAATAGACTGAAAATAGTGTATAATCAGATTAAGTAAGTACTTATATAAGATTCGGAGGTAAATTTATGAATGATGTAAGACAGATCCTCGCTGATTTTCAGAACGGCGTAGCTGGAATTCAGGAAGCAAACGGCGCTTTCGTTGACAGTTTCCTGAAGGTTCAGGAAGTTACCTTTGCTGATGGAGCACTTTCCACAAAGCAGAAAGAGCTGATCAGTGTAGCGATCGGCGCGCTGAACAGATGCCAGTACTGCATCGTTGTGCACGTATATCAGGCATATGAAGCAGGTGCAACCAGAGATGAAATCCTGGAGGCTGCAATGGTAGCAATTGGCGGATTCGGTGCCGGCCCGAGCATGGCTTATTCCGCAACAGTTCTTCTTGATGCGGTCAATGAATTCGAGAACGATTTTAAGTAATTCATAGAAAACTGTAAGAAACGTATAAAAAGCTGCCGCTCTGAGCAATGAATGTTGCCGGGGCGCAGCTTTTTTTAAAAAGGAACACGGCTGCCCGGGGCGATCCGGGATTTCTCCTTGTGTCGGAGGAACAGGATGTTCAGAAAATAATCAAAGAGGGGTGATGAATTTTGAGGGCGATATTCAAAAATTTTATCCCGTACTGGAAAGTAATTGTTGTGATTGTCGTGCTGCTGATTATGCAGGCGTACTGTGATCTTTCGCTGCCGCAGTACACGCAGGCGATTATCGATGTCGGCATTCAGAACAGGGGCGTGGAACACATTGTTCCGGCAAAGATGACGGCAGATGAATACGAGTCTGCGCAGATTTTCATGAACGATTCAGAAAAGAAAACATGGGAAAGTCTTTTCCGAAAAGAAGGGAAATACTATGAGCGTAAAGTGAATGATGAAGAAGCGCTGGAGGAAGCGGATACAGAGCTGCTGACCCCGCTCGTGCTTACGTACCAGCTGGGCCACATGAGCGAGAAGAATTTCAGGAGCACTGTTAAAGAGAATCTGAAAAAGAATCCAAAGACCGCGATGATGGCAGACAAGATAGACGACATGACGGTTCAGGCGATCGAGGATATGATGAGAATTCATGTGAAGACGTTCAGGGCTGAAGATGAGAACGGCAGGGTTAAAACGTATTTTGATATGCGGCCGGTTCTGCAGACGATGATCAGCAAAGGTATGATGGACGATTCACAGATCGGGAAATCCAGGAAGCAGGCGGATGAAATGATCGAGTCGGCAGGCGGCCGGACGCTGAAGTCGATGGGCTGCGCGTACGCGGTAAAATGTGACCGTGAGGCAGGCGTTGACGTGGATAAAATTCAGACATCGTATCTCTGGGCCTGCGGAAGGCGGATGCTGCTTATGGCACTTCTGATGCTGTGTGCGGCAGGCTGCGTCGCATTCCTTGCCTCCCGGGTCGGTGCCGACGTGGGGCGTGATCTGAGGAGCAGATTATTCCGCCGGGTCATGCTGTTTTCAAATGCGGAGATGGATCAGTTCTCGACTTCGTCTCTGATTACGCGCGCAACAAACGATATCCAGCAGGTGCAGCTCGTGTCGACACTGCTTCTGAGAATGTTGATTTACGCGCCTGTCATGGGGATCTGGGGAATCATCAAGGTCGCGGGTACGGGCGCGCATATGAGCTGGGTGATTGTGCTCGGCGTCTGTGTCATTGTTTCAGTGGTGCTTCTGCTGATGTCGCTGGCGCTGCCGAAGTTCAGGATCATGCAGAAACTTGTCGACGCGCTGAACGGTGTGTCCAGAGAGATTTTGACAGGTCTTCAGGTAATCCGCGCGTTCGGGCGTGAAGAGAAGGAAGAGGAGCGTTTTGACAAAGCCAATACGGACCTGATGAAGACGCAGCTGTTTACAAATCGTGTCATGACGTTTATGATGCCGTCAATGACTTTGATCATGTATTCGCTGGTTGTTCTGATCACCTGGGTCGCTGCGCATAAAATAGATGCGGGCAACCTGCAGGTCGGCGCGATGACGGCGTTCATCACATATTCGATCATGATCGTAATGTCCTTCATGATTATCACGATGATGTCTATCCTTCTTCCAAGAGCGGGAATTGCGGCCGGACGTGTCGATGAAGTTTTGAGTACGCAGCCGACGATTCTTGAAAAAGAGGAGACGCTGGAAGTGACGCAACACAGTGGAAGAGTCGAATTCAGACACGTCGATTTCAGATATCCGGGAGCGGAGCGAAATGTTTTAACGGATATAGATTTTACGGCGGAGCCGGGGCAGACGACGGCCATCATCGGAAGCACCGGATCCGGAAAAAGCACGATTGTTAATCTTTTGCCGAGGTTTTACGATGTGTCGGGCGGCAGTGTGGCCGTTGACGGCGTCGATGTGCGTGATATGAAGCTGCATTCACTGCGGGAAAGGATTGGCCTTGTGCCGCAGAAAGGTGTGCTGTTCTCTGGAACGATCGCTTCCAACATCCGTTTCGGGAATCGTGATGCTACTGATGAAGAGGTTCGTGAGGCGGCGGAGATCGCGCAGGCAACCGGCTTTATCGAAGAAAAAGAAGATCAGTTTGACAGTTTTATTTCTCAGGGGGGAAGCAACGTGTCCGGTGGGCAGAAGCAGCGGCTTTCGATTGCCCGGGCACTGGCAAAGAAGCCGGAGGTGCTCATCTTTGACGACAGCTTCTCCGCGCTGGATATGAAGACCGACGCGAAGCTGAGGAAAGTACTTGCGGAAAAAGAAAAGGATACGACAAAGATCATCGTTGCTCAGCGCATCAGCACTGTACTTGCAGCGGATCAGATCATCGTCCTGGACGAGGGGCGGATTGTCGGCAAAGGCACGCACGACGAGCTGATGGTATCGTGTGATGTATACAGACAGATCGCGGAATCGCAGCTTTCGCAGAATGAACTGGAGGGAATATAAATGGCTGAACAAAGAAATCAGAACCGGGTGGGATCATCACCCGGCAGAAGGCGGCACAGACCTCCGAGAGGCGGACGCGCAGCAGTCATGCCTGTGGAAAAAGCAGAGAATTTCCGAAAAACGATCGCGGATCTTTTTGTGTACATGGGGAAATACAGAATCGTTGTGCTGATTGTCATGATTTTTGCGGCGGCGTCTACTGTTTTTCAGGTCGCGGGGCCGAAGATCATGGGACGGGCGACGACAGAACTGGCAAACGGTCTGATGCGGAAAATCAACGGGACCGGCGGGATCAGCTTTGAAAAAATCGCCGGGATCCTGATCGTCACGTTATCACTTTATCTGATCAGTGCTTTGTTCAACTTTGTTCAGGGCTGGCTGATGACGGGCATCACACAGAAAATCGTTTATAAAATGCGAAGGGACATTGCGGAGAAAATCAACCGCATGCCGATGAAATATTTTGAGAAGCGGCCGTACGGGGAAGTTCTTTCAAGAATCACGAACGATGTGGATACGCTCGGATCCGGCCTGAACCAGAGCGTGACGATGATCATTACATCAATTGCCACGATCGTCGGGGTTGTCGTTATGATGCTGACGATTTCTTTGCTGATGACGTTGATCACGCTGACGATACTGCCGGTCTCGGCAATCCTTTTGTCGCTGATCGTCAAATTTTCACAGAAGTATTTTAAGGATCAGCAGAGTTATCTGGGCAAAGTCAATGGTCAGGTCGAGGAAGATTTTGCCGGACAGCAGATCATCAAGGCGTTCAACCGTGAAGATCAGGCTGTTGAGACTTTTGAGGAAACCAATAATATTTTATATAAATCCGCGTGGAAATCCCAGTTTATTTCCGGGATCATGCAGCCGCTGATGATGTTTGTCGGCAACCTGGGATACGTGGGCGTTACGATTTCGGGCGGTTTTCTGGCGATCCGGGGCAGGATCGGCATCGGCGATATCCAGGCGTTCATTCAGTATGTAAAGAATATGACACAGCCGATGCAGCAGATCGCGGGGGTCATGAACCAGGTACAGTCTATGGCGGCCGCCGCGGAAAGAGTCTTTGAATTCCTGAATGAAGAGGAAGAAGAGTTGTTCGCAGAGAATCCTGTGCGGCTGGATGATGTCGAAGGAAGGATTGTCTTTTCGCATGTCCGTTTCGGATATGATCCGGAGAATGTCGTTATCAAAG
The DNA here is from genome assembly GCA_900318155.1 of uncultured Eubacteriales bacterium. GTDB lineage: Bacteria > Bacillota > Clostridia > Peptostreptococcales > Anaerovoracaceae > Aminicella. The sequence goes on along the minus strand of ONJN01000082.1, from coordinate 32,211 downwards.
ACTTCAGCGCGGAGGCAGAACCGGGCAGGAAGATCGCGATCGTCGGACCGACGGGTGCCGGAAAGACGACACTGGTCAAACTGCTGATGCGTTTCTATGACGTGGATTCCGGAGCGATCGGGCTGGACGGGCATGATGTGCGCAGTTTCAACCGGCAGGACCTCAGACAGTATTTTGCGATGGTTCTTCAGGATACATGGCTCTTTGCCGGAACGATCCGTGAGAATATCCGTTACGGAAAACTGGAGGCGACCGATAAGGAAGTCGAGGCTGCGGCCAGAGCGGCCCGCGCGGATCATTTTATCCGTACGCTGCCTGGTGGATATGATATGGTGCTGAACGAAGAGGCGACGCAAATATCCCAGGGACAGAAACAGCTTCTGACGATCGCTCGCGCGATGCTTGCCGATCGCAAAGTGCTGATACTCGATGAGGCGACTTCCTCGGTCGACACCAGGACCGAAGAGCAGATTCAGGAGGCTATGGACCAGCTGATGATCGGACGAACGAGCTTTGTCATTGCCCATCGTCTTTCTACGATTCGTAACGCCGACCTGATTCTTGTCATTGATCATGGCGACATCGTTGAGCAGGGAACCCACGAGGAACTGCTTGAGAGAAACGGGTTCTACGCCGATCTTTACAAATCACAGTTTGATGAAGTCGAGGAAGCCGGGTAAAGTAATTGAGTTGATCGCGGAAATAGTATATAATTAAATAGTTACTTTATATAAATGCTTAAAATGGGATTATAGGTAAAGAAAATGAAAAAGCTTGTAACTATCAGCAGAGAATACGGCAGCGGCGGCAGGATCATCGGAGCGATTCTTGCAGAGAAGCTCGGGGTACCAATGTATGATAAGGAAATAATCGATATGGCGGTTGAGCAAAGCGGGCTTTCACGGGAAATCATTGAAACGGCAGAGCTCAGAGCCAGGAATAATTTCTCTTATACTTTGTCTTCAACTTTCAGCTTCAGTGAAGGGATCGGCACAGATACTATGTCCATGAACGATAAACTGTTTCTTACGCAGTTTGATGTCATCGCACAGATCGGAAACCTCGGCGAAGGTGTAATCGTCGGGCGGTGTGCGGATTATGTGCTCCGCGATCTGAAGGACGTGACAAATGTTTTTGTGCACGCGAGGATGGATGACCGGATCGAACGCTGCATAAATGTTTACGGGGATGAGCGCGATAAAGTTAAAGAAAAGATCAAGTCCTACGATAAAGCCCGTAGAAATTACTATAATTATCACACCTCGCAGAAATGGGGCGACTACAGTAATTATGATATCGCGATCAACACGAGTTATATCGATGAGGAAACTGCAGCCGAACTGATTGCCTGGTATATCAGCAAAAGAAACGGGAATCATTAAAAGGAGGTACGCATAATGAGCAGTAAATTCAAACTGAGCGAGCAGCCGGCAAATACCTCGACCGCGCTGAAAGCAGCCGCCGCGATCATCGGGATCGGTCTCGCGGCCGGATTCGCACTGGTGATCGGAATGAATAAGATCATGAAGGATCTTTTTGTCAATGAAGAGTGGCCCGATGAAGAATGGTCGAGCGACGACTGGGCCGACGAAGATCTTGATTAAGTATGAATGATCCGGAATTCCGGGTCAGAAGAATCACACTGCCCCGTCCCATTTGACGGGGAGATGAAAGGAAGAAAATAATGGCAGAAGAAAAACAATTGAAGGGAACCTATTATATTACGACGCCGATCTATTATCCGAGTTCGGATCTGCACATCGGTCATACTTATTGTACAGTTATGGCGGACGCGATGGCTCGTTTCAAGAGGCTGGAAGGGTATGACGTCCATTTCCTCACGGGAACGGATGAGCATGGCCTGAAAATCATGCAGAAAGCACAGGAAAAAGGTGTCACCCCGCAGGAATACGTTGATGATGTCGTAGGCAGAATCCAGAAACTCTGGGCAACGATGGAAATCTCATATGATGACTTCATCCGAACTACGCAGGAACGTCATGTTAAGAGAGTTCAGGCGATCTTTAACAAGATGAATGACAAAGGTGACATTTACGAAGGCAAATATGAAGGCTGGTACTGTACGCCGTGCGAATCGTACTGGACTGAGAGTCAGCTGGTTAACGGCTGTTGTCCGGACTGCGGTCGTCCGGTGGAATGGGCCTCCGAACATGCGTATTTCTTCCGTCTTTCCAAATATCAGGACCGGATCCTCGCGCTTTTGCAGGATACGGACTTCCTGCAGCCTGAAACAAGAAGAAATGAAATGATCGAATTTGTCAAACAAGGTCTGGAGGATCTGTGCATTTCAAGATCTACTTTTGACTGGGGCATTAAAGTGCCGATCGATGATACGAACGTTATCTACGTATGGCTTGACGCGCTTGTCAATTATATTACGGCGCTTGGTTACCCGGATGATCCGGAGCTTTATGACAAATTCTGGCCGGCTGACACGCAGCTCGTCGGAAAGGAAATCGTCCGTTTCCATTCCATTATCTGGCCGGGAATTCTGATGTCACTGGATCTGCCGATGCCTCAGCATGTCATGGGGCACGGATGGCTTCTGATCGACGGCGGCAAAATGAGCAAGTCCAAAGGAAACGTAGTCGATCCGGTATTCCTGATCGATCGTTACGGAATCGACGCGTTGAAATACTTCCTTCTGAGAGAATATACCTTTGGTCAGGACGGCGTATTTACCAATGAAGTCATGATCAAAAGACTGAATTTTGATCTGGCAAATGACCTCGGAAATCTCGTTTCCAGAACGGTCGCCATGATCGAAAAGTATTGCGGCGGAGACGTTCCTCAGGCCTTAACGGAAGACGACATCGACCGCAGTCTGAAAGAAGTGGCTGTGAACGCGGCACCAACTCTCGCGGAACACATGAACGAGTTCCGGTTCAATCTTGCGCTGGAAGCTGTCTGGGTACTTGTTCGCCGCGCAAATAAATACATCGATGAGAAAATGCCGTGGGTTCTCGCAAAGGACGAAGCCAGAAAGGCGGAACTCAATACCTGTCTCTACAACCTGACGGATGCACTGAGAATCATCTCGATCCTGATTCAGCCGTTCATGCACACGACGTCTGAAGAAATGCGCAAACAGCTGGGAATTTCTGACGAACCAATCGTATGGGAAGATGCTTTTGAGTTCGGCAAGACCGGTGCACCTCACGTAACAAAGGGCAGACCGCTGTTCCCGAGGCTCGATATTGAAAAAGAGCTGGCCGAGCTGGAGGCTGCCAAACAGGCGCAGATGGCAGAAGCAAAGAAAAAAGCCGATAAGGAAGCCGTAAACGTAGAACTGAAACCGGAGATCGCGTTTGAAGATTTTGATAAGATCGATCTTCGGGTCGGTACGATCATGAAGGCAGAGAAACATCCGAATGCGGATAATCTGTTGATTTTCAAGGTGCGCGTCGGTACAGAAGAACGTCAGGTCATATCCGGCGTGGCCGGGCATTACAAACCGGAAGAGATGCTCGGAAAAAAGGTTATTCTTGTGGCAAACCTGAAACCTCGGCAGCTGCGCGGTGAAGAATCGAACGGCATGCTGCTGTTTGCCAGGGATGGCAAGGCGCTGAAGGTCGTGACGACGGACGCGGCGGACGGCAGTACAGTCAACTGATCAGAATGGATCGGCGCCGGGAATGACCCGTAATAAATCATGCAGGAAAATCAGCTTGCTTTCTGAACATTCAGTACAGAGGCAGGCTGATAATTTTTATTTCAGGGCGATGACCCGACCAGGCATTTTCACGCGCCGGGTCTGAGGCAGGTGCCCGCAGAGAAAAACGGAAAGTCCCAGGCACCTGTTATACTGGGAGCTTAGATAATATGGAGAGAACTATGGTAAAGAATGAAACAGACAAAACGCAGGAAGTGGTGTTGTTTGACGCGCATACACATATAAATTCAGAAAACTATACGGCGGAGCAGCGGGCTGAAGTTGCGGACAAAGTTACGAACTCGGCCGTTAAATACGCGGTCGACCCGGCCAGCAACCTCAGCAGCACGATCCAGTCGATCGAAAACGCGGCGGCGTATGACTGGTGTTACGCTGCCGTCGGTTACCACCCGCACGATTCAAGAGAACTGGAAGAACATCCGGAATACCTGGACAAAATCAGAGAACTGGCATCTTCAGACAAAGTTGTTGCGATTGGCGAAATCGGCCTGGATTATTATTACGATTTATCGGAAAGAGACGTCCAGCGCCGCTGGTTCCGTGAGCAGATCCGGATGGCAAACGATCTGAAAATGCCGATCGTGATTCATTCGCGCGAAGCTGATCAGGAGACGATGGACATTCTGAAGGAAGAAGGCGCGTTCAGCCGGGAACGTCAGTCCTGGTTCGAACCGCGAAAAGGGCCGGACGGCGAGCTTCTGCCGGACAGCCGCGTGCTGCTGCACTGCTTTTCTCAAAGTGTGGAGATGGCAAAACAGTATGTAAAACTGGGCGCGACAATTTCAATCTGCGGTCCGGTCACCTATAAGAATAATCGTAAAACGCAGGAAGTCGTGAAGAATATCCCGATCGAATTTCTGACCGTGGAAACCGACGCGCCGTATCTGACGCCGGTCCCGCACAGAGGAAAGCCGAATATTTCTCCGTACGTGGAATTTGTGGCGGCAAAGGTCGCCGAGCTGAAAGGAATCAGTTACGAAGAGGCGGCGGCGATTACCTGCGCCAATGCGAAACATTTCTATAATATAAAATAGTTCATTTTTGCCGGGCCGTGGAGACCTTAAGCGGACCGGTGCAGTGTGGGGTAAGGAAGAAGATGACGGCTGAATTAAAAGATAAAATCCTTAATACTGCATACAAACAGGAACTGCTGGAAGGTGTCCGGCACATTGTGATCGGCCTTTCCGGAGGGCCGGATTCCGTATGCCTGTTTCATTTTCTAAACAGCATCGCGGAGGATCGGTCGCTGGTTCTCCATGCGGTTCATGTGAATCACCGACTGCGCCCGGGGGACGCGGAGGAGGATCAGGCATACGTCAAAGCGCTTTGCGCGGAATACGGGTGGGAACTGGATGTAGTTTCCTTTGACTGCGCAGGCGAGGCGGAAAGGCTGAGAATCAGCAAGGAAGAGGCGGGGCGGCGCCGGCGTTATCAGGCTTTCACGGAAGCTGCGGAACGGCTGCGGGAGAAGGGCGTGCCGGCGGAACAGATCCGGATCGCGGTTGCCCATCACGCGGATGATCAGGCGGAAACGATTCTTTTCAGGATTTTGCGCGGTACGGGAACCGATGGCCTCGCGGGAATGAGCTATAAAAGGCGCGGCGCCGGCGGATACCTGATCATCCGGCCGCTTCTGGACTGCACAAAGGCAGAAATCCTGGAATACTGCCGGCTGAACAGGCTCGAACCGAGGATTGACCGGACAAATGACGAGCCGCTCTATTCCCGGAACCGGATCCGGCTGGAATTGATTCCGTATCTTGAACAGTACAACCCCAGAATTCGTCAGGCATTGATTCGTATGGGTGAAATCGCGTGGACCGACGCAGATTTTTTTGACAAAATGTCTGCGGATGTTCTGGAAAATGTCCGCAAGGAGACCGGTGAAGGCTTTGTCCTGTTAGATTGCCGTGAGTTGGGTAAGTTCCATAAGGCGGTACGGACGAGAGTTCTGAAGAAAGCGCTGAAGGAGCTCGGGATGACGGAGGATTTCACATACCGGAGTCTGGAGGCTGCTGACGAGTTGCTGTTTTTTCATTCGCCGTCGGCACGGATCGATCTGCCGCATGGATACCGTGCTGTGAAAGTTTACGAGGATGTCAGACTGGAAGCGCCCGAACAGGGCGACGACGGAGAATTATCCCCGTCGTCCGGCTTCGGTGTGAAGATCGTCAGCAGGGAACAAAACGGATCGGACGTTCAGGAAGTATCGGAGGCAGACCGCTTCGGCACGGATCATTCAGGAAAACAGGCAGCAGTTTTTGATGCTGATGAAATGGCGGAGCATTTCGGGGCGGATTTTGCAGGAAGAATTTGCGGACGGTTCCGGCGTGCAGGCGATTTTATTTCGATAAAAGGAGGTCGTAAAAAGATCCAGAATCTTTTTGTCGATCAAAAGGTTCCTAAAGATATGCGGGAACGGATCCCCTTTGCCGCAATCGGCAAAGAGGTCCTTTTTATCCCGGCTCATGAGGAATCCGGGCTGAAAGCAAGATATTCAACTACAGCAATTGTTAAAAGTAAGACAAAAGTATTGTTGATTATTGAATATGTGCAAAGCCTGTGATAGAATTAATAGGCAAATTTGTGTTCTGAATACAAATTTATGATTCGTTTGTCGGTCGGAAGCCTGAATGTCCGGTGATAAACGGATACAGAACTCAGGAGGAGCGGGAAATTGAAAAAATTTGCGAAAAATATTATCGTGTATCTGGTGATATTTGCAATCGTTCTCGGAATTGCCGTTTCCGCGAAGGGCGGTTCGGGATCGACGAATAAACGCGTCGATATGTCGACAATGATCGATTATCTGAAGCGTGGTAAAGTTCAGGAGATTAATGTTACCGATACCAAAATGACGGGAAAGCTGAGCAAGGAAAAATCAGTTTACTGTTATATGCCGAGTCTGGTTGAAATACAGTGGGTCGAGGAAAAATACATTGCCAAACAGGTTGATGAAGGGAAACTGACATTCAAGACGGATCCGCCGAATCATGGTTCCGTGATCGTTTCACTTCTGCCGACAATCATTATGGTCGTCGCCCTCGGATTCCTTTTCTATGTCATGATGAACCAGGGCGGCAACGGAAAGGCATTTCAGTTTGCGAAGAGCAAAGCAAGGCTTTACCGCGGTGAAGGCAAAAAGATCACGTTTGCGGATGTTGCGGGATTGAAAGAAGAAAAGGAGGAACTCGAGGAAGTGGTTGACTTCCTCAGGGACCCGAGGAAATATAATGATGTGGGAGCCAGGATCCCGAAAGGAATTCTGCTCGTCGGACCGCCGGGCACCGGTAAGACCTACGTCTCAAGAGCGACTGCGGGCGAAGCCGGTGTACCGTTCTTTACGATCAGCGGTTCGGACTTTGTCGAGATGTTTGTCGGCGTCGGAGCGTCCAGAGTCAGAGATCTGTTTGATCAGGCAAAGAAAAGCGCGCCGTGCATCGTATTCATCGATGAGATCGACGCGGTAGGACGGAAGAGAGGCGCGGGTCTCGGCGGAGGCAATGACGAGAGAGAACAGACACTCAACCAGCTTCTGGTTGAAATGGACGGATTTGCCGAGAATTCGGGAATCATCATCCTGGCAGCGACAAACCGGCCGGACGTACTTGATCCGGCGCTACTCAGACCGGGACGTTTTGACCGGCAGATCGTTATCGGGATTCCGGATATCAAAGGAAGAGAAGAAATCATCCGTGTTCATTCAAAAAATAAACCGCTGTCCGATGAAGTTTCACCACAGATCATTGCCAGAAGAACGCCGGGATTTACGCCGGCTGATCTGGAAAATCTGCTGAACGAGGCTGCTTTAATCACCGCGCGCAGAAACGGACGCTGGATCAGAATGACCGAGATCGAAGAAGCCACGACAAAGGTCATGGCGGGACCGGCTAAGAAGAGCCGTGTTATAAGTGAAAAAGAAAAGAGACTTACAGCATATCATGAAGCCGGACACGCGATCGTGATGAGAAGCATTCCGGAATCGGATCCTGTGCATCAGGTTACGATCATACCGCGCGGAGCGGCAGGGGGATTCACCATGGCCCTGCCGACAGAAGATAAATCTTTCATGACAAAGAAAGATATGGAGCATCAGATCATGCATCTTCTCGGCGGCCGTGTTTCCGAGGCGATCATGCTTGACGATATCAGTACGGGTGCCAGCAACGACATCGAGCGTGCGACTGACATCGCGAGAAACATGATTACCAAGTACGGTTTCAGCAGCAAACTGGGCCCTGTCAGCTACAGTGAGTCCGGTGACGTGTTCCTGGGTCGTGATTTCTCCAAAACAAAGGCGTATTCCGAGGGGATCGCGTCTGAGATCGACAATGAAGTCAGAAGCATTATTGAAAACGCTTATCGTGATACAGAAAAGATTCTGCTGGAGAACAAAGATAAACTGGAAGTCGTCGCGCAGGCGCTGATGCTGGTTGAAACGATTGACGGAAAACAGTTTGAAGATCTTTACACGGGAATAATCGACGCGGAAGGGCTGGAAGAGCAGGTCAGAGAGCATGAAGAACAGATCCGTGAAGAAAATGCCAGAGAGGCTGAAGAATCACAGCGTATACGCAGAGAGGAAGAAGAGCGCGCGGCGCGTGAAGCCGAGCTGATGGCGGAACGGAATGACCGGGAAGTATTCTTGGTTGTTGATGACGAGTTCAACAGGCATTATGAGTTTATCAGTCCGCAGGAAATAGAAAATGAACGCCGGGCCGAGAGCCGGGAAGCAGAGGAGCAGTCAGGCAGTTCCGGTGAAACAGAAGCGTTTCAGGACTCTTCGGCACATACGGATACAGAAGCGGCTGAAAATGACATTGAAACCGGCGATATTCAGGATGACCGTCAGAATGAGGGACAGGATGAAGATGTATAGAATTTTACACATTTCTGCGAGACGATAAAGATCTATTATTGAACAGGCTAAACAGCACCGGTTCGTATCTGGTCGATCCGGTCGTACAGGTGCGGTTTTGCGGAAGAGGTGGTAAAGATGAAAATTTCAGTGAAAGACTGCCTGAGTCTGGAATCGCTGACGCCCAGTATACTCGCTGCAGGAAGGCGCAACATTGAGAACAGGGTAAGATCTGTTTCGGTAATGGACGCGCAGGATCCTGAAACAGCGGAAAAAGAGAACGGCATTAAAGAACAACTGGTGCTGACTTCATTCAGCGGCCTTGGTGATGATGAACATGCAAGAGAGGAAATCGTAAAAAGACTTGCCAAGGCAGGCGTATCGGCAATCGTTGTTTTTCGCCAGAGCAACGGACTTACATCAATCGGAGAATCCGTTGTAAAAACCGCGGAAGAATACGGCCTTCCGCTGATCGTACTCCCCAGGGAAAATACGTCGCTTTATGAAAACATCATTGAAGACATCATGGATGAGCTTCGATACGGGGATAATTTCAAAAACGGGTTGATTAACAATACGATTTATCATCTTCTTGATTTTGAAAAGCACAGTAATTTTCAGTCGGCGCTGAAGGAAGCCGCGTTGAGTAATAATTTCCAGGTTGTCCTTTTGTCCAGAGATTTCAATCCGATTCTGGCGATCGAGACCAGACAGAAAGCGACCATCGCGGACGCGATCCGGCTCGGCAAAGAGCGCGACGTTGATAAGAAATCGGGAATCTATACATTCATTGATGTAAACGGGGTACTGACATACTGGGGACCGATTACGGTCAGCGGTGAAAAGTATTTCCTGTTTATTGTCGATAATGAAGACAGTTATTCGACGGGTGAGATTTCCAAGCTTGCGGAGATCATTGAGCTTGCGATCGGTATGTGGAAGTACACGCCGGAACGTGACGTGAAGGCGGAGTTTATCAAAGCCCTGACAAGGGACAACAAGAGTCTCGCTTATTCTCTGAAGGATGAGCTCGGGCTGGATCCGGAGGATATTATCGGCGTCTTTTACGCCAGGGGAATCGAAAATCCGGAAGGAAATCAGATCGTATCCGAATATGAACGGCGTGAGAACATTGAGGTAATCCGTGTTTCCGATTCAGAGGAAACAAATGCGGTTATTATTAAAAACAAAGATTCCGATGAGAAAGATAAATTTGTACAGAAGATGGCCTGTATCCATCTTTTTGATAAATTGAAAGAAGGAAATAAAACGGTTCGAATTTTTCACGCTACCGGAATCAACGGGATCGAAGGTGCGGGGGATGCGTTCCGGCTTATCGGAGAAACATGGACTTTTGTTGAAAGTGTTTTCCCGTATAAGCGGGTCTTCACAAAGTATGAATTGTCTCTGGTGTCCAACTGTATCAATCTTCAGGTACAGGGCGGTTACCTCAAGAAGACGTACATGGATCTTCTTGAGCCGTTTAAGCGGGAGATGGGTGAGAACAAAGCGCGGCAGCTTCTGGACACACTTGAGACTTTTGTTCTGGATGCCGGTATGAACAGTAGCAAGACGAGCACATTCATGGGGATCCATACGAATACGGTACAGTACAGACTGAAGAGGATCAATGAGGTCCTTGGAGCAGAGATCACAGGAAACAGAGTGATACCGGGCCTGACGATGGCGCTGGCCCTGAAGAGGCTTGAAAGAGTTGTAAAATAACCTGCAGATCTAAATGAGGAAATTTAATATGTTATTAGCTTTTGATATTGGAAACAGCAATACAGTCCTGGGCGTTTTTAAGGGAAAGGAATTACTGACATACTGGCGCATTGAAACTGATTCGAATAAAAGCGCCGATGAATATGGTATGATCGTCAGACAGCTTTTTAAGTATGAAGGACTGAAAATGGAAGACATTGATGACGTGATCATCGCGACCGTTGTACCTTCCGTTCTTTACACAGTCAGACACATGGCTCAGAAATATTTTGGAAAAGATGCGATCGTTGTTGAGTCGGGAATCAAGACCGGCCTGATCATTAAATATGACAATCCAAAACAGGTTGGAGCGGACCGGATCGTTAACGCAGTCGCCGCGTTCAGCAAGTACGGCGGACCGTTGATTATCATCGATTTCGGAACCGCGACAACATTTTGCGCCGTTTCAGATAAGGAAGAGTATCTTGGGGGGACGATCGCACCGGGACTTAAAATTTCGTCAGACGCTATTTTTGAAAAAACATCCAAGCTCCCGAAAGTTGAACTGGAAGACCCGGGGCACACGATCTGCAGAAATACAATTGAAGGCATGCAGTCCGGGCTGGTTTACGGTCACATGGGCATGGTTGAATTCATCGTTGAGAGGATGCGGCAGGAGCTGAAAGAGATGACAAAGACTGACAAAGAAATCAAAGTCATCGCGACCGGCGGTCTTTCAACGCTGATCGACAGTGGCGTAAGCTGCATCGATATTGTTGACCGCATGCTGACGATCGAAGGCCTGAATATTATTTATGAAAAGAATCGGAAACATGGAAAAAGAAACCAGAATTCAGAACGGAAACGTTATTCGGAAATCTTCTGATTCCGGACCGGATTTGAAAACCGGAGAACCGGGCTGCGGAATACCGGATACCGTCCGTGAAAACAGAATCGGAAGAATCGGGGATCTGGAACCAGAGAACCCGTTCTTCCTGGCTCCGATGGCAGGAATTTCAGACGCTCCCATGCGCCGCATTTGCCGGCAGATGGGAGCGTCGTTGGTGTACACGGAAATGATCAGCGCCAAAGGCCTCTATTATGGAGACAAAAAGACGGATCGGCTTTTATGGTCTTATGATGAGGAAAAACCGACAGCGATCCAGATTTTCGGTCATGAACCGGATATCATCGCGTATGCCGCGGAGAAGTTGAATGACCGGGGCCACGCGATCCTGGATATCAATATGGGATGTCCGGTACCGAAAATTGTAAAGAACGGCGACGGCTCGGCTCTGATGAAGAAACCGGAACTCGTGGAGCAGATCATCAGAGCCGCAGTGACCGCTTCCGACCGGCCGGTCACTGCGAAGATCCGCGCCGGATTCGACGAAAATTCCCGGAACGCGGTTGAAGTCGCGCTGGCGGTCGAATCCGGCGGCGCATCAGCCGTCGCCGTTCACGGACGCACCCGGGAACAGTTTTATTCCGGACAGGCCGACTGGAGCGTCATTGCCGACGTTAAAAAAGCCGTAAAAATTCCGGTTATTGGAAACGGCGATGTCGTGGATCCGGCGTCGGCCATCCGCCTGATGACCGAATCCGGGTGCGATTTTGTCATGGTCGGCCGGGCGGTTCGCGGCAATCCATGGATTTTCAGAGACCTCAGATATTGCTGGGAAGGTTTGAAGGCACCGCCGCGGCCGGGCACAGATGATAAAAAAGAAATGATGAAGCGGCAGTTCAATGAACTGATCGCGCTGAAGGGTGAGTACGCTGCCGTCCGGGAAATGCGGAAAATTGCCGGCTGGTATCTGCATGGCGTGCCGGGCGGCGCCAGAAAACGAGCTGTCATCAATACGATCACTGACCCACAGTGCATGTTTGAAGCCATCAACAACGTATGGAGCAGTGTACGCGGCATATAACGAACGTCGGATAAAAGCTGCAGCGGCGGAACCGGACGCGTCGTATCCTTTTCGCTGCTCCAAATTCGCAGCGATAATCTTCGCGGCGCCGGGACGATCCGGGTAAATAAAAAGGAGCTGTTTTATTCAACAGCTCCTGAGCGAATTTACCGTCTCCAGCAGGCGAGGCCGCCCGACTCGGAATTTACCGTCCACGGCAGGCGAGACGCCTGGATTGATGTTTCCGCTTTTCATTTAAGATATTTGTATTCAGATACAGTTGATATCTCGACTATTTGAAATATCTGTCGAGGAATCCCTTGAAAGCAGCGCCGTGACGGGCCTCATCCTTAGCCATTTCATGAACTGTGTCATGGATTGCGTCGAGGTTCTGCTCTTTGGCTCTTACTGCGAGGTCCTTCTTGCCTGCGCAGGCGCCTGCTTCTGCTTCAAATCTCATCTCAAGGTTCTTCTTAGTGGAGTCAGTAAGTACTTCACCCAGAAGTTCAGCAAATTTTGCCGCATGCTCTGCTTCTTCATAAGCAGCCTTTTCCCAATAGAGTCCGATTTCAGGATATCCTTCTCTGAAAGCAACTCTTGCCATAGCGAGATACATACCAACCTCGGAACACTCTCCGTTGAAATTGTTTCTCAGATCCTCGATGATTGTAGGATCAACGCCCTGCGCAACGCCTACAACATGCTCATCGGCAAATCCGGCACCTTCTTCTACCTTATTGAACTTCTCTGCAGGTGCCTTGCACTGTGGACATGCAGCTGGTGGTTCCGGACCTTCAGCAGTATAACCGCAAATTGTACAAACCCATTTCATAATTGTTCCTCCTCTTATTAAATGTATTTCAGAATATGCAAATAAAATATTTTTAAATTATAACACACGAACACCGTTGATTGTCAATTCTTTTATCAGCAGCTTTATGTGTAGTCTGGTCAGAAGCCATTTCAGCAGCCCTATGTGCAAGTCTCTGACCGGCAGCCATATCAGCAGCTTTTTGCGCGGCCAAAGCCGGTCTGATTCAGCTGACAGTCTGGCTTCGTTGACAAAGATATTATACCCCTGCCCTTTTAACTAAAAACATTTTTTACATTTTTAATTTTACATTTTGCGCAAAAATGAGTATAATGACAAGGTATATATCTGTTTGGTTTGACAATGGCTTTGACGGGTATATAAAGGGCAGGAATAAACCCCGCCGTTTATAAAGGCGGGGACATCGGGTGTCAGTATAATCATAAATCATTATATAAAAATCATTATACAAAAACGGATGTTATTATTGAATAAGGAAAGCATCGAAAGGAAAGTAATTATGTCGAATACAGAAAAAATTCAGGAAGCGCTGACAAAGATCAGACCGGTTCTTCAGAGAGACGGTGGTGATATTGAATTTGTGGAAATGACGGAGGACAATGTCGTCAAGGTAAGACTGCAGGGACACTGCGCCGGGTGCCCGGGCGCGCAGATGACACTGAAAATGATCGTAGAACAGATTCTGAGAGAATCTATTCCGGAGTTGAAGGGTGTTGAAGCTGTTCAGTAAGAAGGGCGGACACCGGTACCCGCAGCGCGGCGGGTATCGTTTGACAGGAGAAAAATCGTGAAAAAGGACTTTGAGAAATATATTGCAGCAAATGAAGTCCGGGCTATCGATACTCTTGGTAAACTTGTTTCAATAAGAAGTGTGAAGGAAGATCCTGTAACAACCGGTACCGGCGAAGTTTTTCCGTTCGGGAAAGGCGTGCAGGATGCTTTTTCGTGTTTTCTTTCTGAAGCGGAAGAGTTCGGGTTCGTGACGGAGAATATCGACAACTATGGTGGACACATCGATTTCGGATCGGGTGAAGAAACCGTCGGCATTGTAGGTCATCTGGACGTTGTGCCGGAAGGCGGTGAATGGGATTTTGAACCATTCAGCGGAGAGGTCAAAGACGGGTTTATCCTCGGAAGAGGAACGACGGATGACAAAGGGCCGCTGACTGCAGCGCTCTTTGCCATGAAATCGCTGAAAGACGCCGGATATGAGCCGGACCGCCGGATCCGTATGATCATCGGCCTTGATGAAGAGACGGACTGGTCCGGAATGGAGTATTATCTGGATCGTGTCAAGGCGCCGGATTTCGGGATCACGCCGGACAGTGACTTCCCGGTCATTTACGCGGAAAAAGGCATGATGGTTTTTGAGATCGCGAAGATGATCGGAAACCAGGACAAAAACGGTCTGACGCTGCGGAAAATGAGCGGCAGTCAGGCGTTCAACATCGTGCCGGAAAATGGCCGGGCGCTTGTAAATCATCCGGACCGGAAGTATTATGATAGAATAGAAGAAACTGCGGAAGCATATAAAAAAGAAACCGGAAGAGAAGTAAAAATCAGACGGGCCGGTGCTTCGCTGGAAATCACAGCAGCCGGCCGGGCAGCCCACGGCTCGGCGCCGGAAAGGGGAATCAACGCGGTTTCGATTCTGTTTGATTTCCTGGGCAGACTGTGTTTTGCCGATGAAAAACTGAACGAGTTTATTGATTTTTACAACAAGAAGATTGGCTTTACAACGGACGGCAGCGGTCTCGGGGTCGCCTGCAGCGACGAACGGTCCGGGGCGCTTACGCTGAATACGGGCGTGGTACGCTTTGACGGAAACGTTTTGTCGGTGAGCTGCGATGTACGTTTTCCGGTTACTTTCAACAAAGAGGAACTTTATGAAAAACTGATGCCTTTTGTCGATGAATATCAGGTGGGCGTCGTCAAAGGACGGAGCGAGAGGCCGCTTTATTTCGATCCGGAAGGCCGCTTTATACAGATGCTGATGAATGTCTACCGCGAGAACACAGGTGATCTGGAGACGGCACCGATCGCGACGGGCGGGGCGACCTATGCTAAGGCCTGTCCGAATGTGGCTGCTTTTGGCGGACTTTTCCCGGGCGATCCGAACTGTATGCATCAGAAGAATGAAAAATTGTCGGTGGAGCGGTTTTGTCAGATGATCAGGATTTACACCGATGTGATATACAGGATGAGCAGCAGCAGTTTTGTCTTTGACGGAGATTAATGAGATCGGAACGGACTGCGGGCTGGCCGGAAGCGGCTGAAAGAGGGGCGCGCGGACTGCGCTTAACGCGGTCACGCGGGGAACGATTATGAGGACTGTTTACATTAAAAATGAAAAAGATACGGAAAAGTTCGGGCTGGAGCTGGCGGATCAGCTGAAGCCGGGCGATGTGCTGGCGCTGGTCGGGGATCTCGGAACAGGGAAGACAACGCTGACAAAGGCTATCGCGCGCGGGCTCGGCGTCTGCGGGAGAATCACAAGCCCGACGTTCACAATCGTTCGGGAATACGATACGGGGCGGATTCCGCTTTATCATTTTGATGTGTACAGGCTGGAATCCGGCGCGGATTTGACCGATATCGGCGCGGAGGAGTATTTTGACGCGGGCGGCATCTGTGTAATTGAATGGGCAGACCGGGTCGCGGAGGTGCTGCCGGATGAAACAAAGGTGATTTTCATCGAATACGGTGAACATGAAAGCGAGCGTGTATATAAATGTACATTTTAGCGATCGATACGACCGGACCAATCGGATCGGCCGCGCTCTATGATACGGAAAGCGGCGTGGTGATCAGCCGGGAAACGGCAGAAAACCGGGCGCATCTGAAGAACCTTGCGCCGATGGTCCGGGAGGTTACGGAAGAAGCAGGCATTAAAAAGAATCAGATCGATTTTGTCGCGGCTTCGGTTGGACCGGGGTCTTATACGGGCATCCGGATCGGCGTATCCACTGCGAGGGCGATCGCGCAGGCACTGGCTGTTCCGTGTCTGCGGGTCGGGACACTGGATCTTTTTCGCCTGAACTGCGGGAAGGGTCGGCCGGCTGCAGTGATTTTCAACGCGCGGAGGGGTCAGGTATACGGAGCGGTTTTCGGTGAAGACGGCGGGGAAGTTCTTCCTCCCGGCGCGTATATGCTGGAAGATGTCACGGCGGCCGTGGATGATGAGGGTATCGATCCGGTTTTTTACGGCGACGGGATCGATGCTTACGCTGAACATGAAAAATATGGCCGTTTCCTTGCGGGAAGACGTTTTGCGGATAAAGAAAAACGGTATCAGACCGCAGAGATGACGGCCTTCGCGGCAGCCGGGATGATCTGCGGAGGGGAGACCTGCGCGGTGAACGAACTGCTGCCTGATTATATGCGAAAAACAGAAGCGGAACAGAGACTGGAGGATGGATCGCTGGCCAGAGCGCGAGAAAGAAAGATGGCCCGGTTTATTAAGAATAAATGAGTATTGAGGAGAAGAACAGATTCATGATTGCGGAATTGATTATCAGAAACGCTACATCAAGAGACGCAGATGATATTGAAGAAATTGAACTGAAGTCGTTTGCGGAGCCATGGCTGAAAGAAACGATCCTGCACAACATCGAGTTTAATGAGACCGTGACCGTGATCGTTGCCGTCAGCAACAATAAAGTGATCGGTTACATCGACGTGCAGGTCGTTATGGATGAGTGCGACGTGCGGCGGATTGCCGTCCATCCGGATTATCGTGGAACGAGAATCGCGGCGATCCTGATGCAGGCCATGATTCACATCACGGAGCAGTGCGGCGTACAGAGTCACTATCTGGAAGTTCGGGAAAGCAATAGTGCGGCCATCGGCCTTTACAGCATTTTCGGATTTATGGAAAACGGAAGAAGAGTAAAGTACTACGGCGATGAAGACGCGGTGATGATGCTGCGCATCGGAGACCCGGGCGATGCAGATCCGGCGATGAAATCGTAGAAAGGCTATTTATGAAAAACGGAGAATTCATCACGTTGGGTATTGAGACAAGCTGTGATGAGACGGCCGTTGCGGTCGTTTTGGACGGCAGAAAGGTTTTGTCGAACGTGATTTCATCGCAGATCGATATTCACACGGTTTACGGAGGCGTTGTGCCGGAGATCGCTTCGCGGCATCATCTTGAAAACATCAACGCCGTGCTGGACCGCGCGATGGAGGAGGCGGAGGTTTCTTACGATGATGTTGATCTGATCGGTGTTACCAACGGACCGGGACTGATCGGCGCGGTCGTGATCGGAGTCGCGACGGCCAAAGCGCTGTCTTTTGCCGCGGATATTCCGCTTGTCGGGGTCAATCATATGCACGGACACGTCAGCGCAAACTATCTTCAGTATCCGGAACTGGAACCGCCATTTTTATCACTGATCATTTCCGGCGGGCATACGAGCCTTGTAGAAGTGACGGATTATAACCGATGTACTTTGATCGGGGAAACCCGGGATGACGCGGCGGGAGAGGCCTATGACAAAGTTGCCCGTGTGATCGGACTGGGCTATCCCGGCGGACCGAAAATTGATAAAGCGGCCATGGACGGCGATCCTGAGGCTGTTCATTTTAAACGCGTATTCCTTGAAAAGGGAAGTTTTGACTTCAGCTTCAGCGGGATCAAAACACAGGTCATTAATTATGTGAATCAGGAAAAAATGAAAGGACGCCCGATCTGTGTCCCGGATATAGCAGCAAGCTTTCAGCAGGCGCTGATCGACGTGATCGTGCAGAAATCTGTTGACGCGGCGTTAAAGTATGACAAAGACCATCTGGTCATGGCCGGCGGCGTGGCGGCCAATTCGGCGCTTAGGCGACGGATGGAGGAAGCCTGCGGGGAGGCAGGACTCCGGCTTTATAAACCGGAGCCGGTCCTTTGCACAGACAACGGCGCGATGATTGCCTCCGCTGCGTATTATAAATATTTGAAAGACGGCGCGGACGGGCCGGATCTCGATGCTTTTGCCAATCTGCCGCTGTAACACAGGAGAGAATGTATGATCGTATTATCGGCAACCGGAATCACAAAAGCATATGGAACGGATGTGATACTTGATAATGTATCTTTCCATGTAAACGAAGGCGAAAAAGTCGGAATCGTCGGTGCGAACGGCGCGGGAAAAACAACGCTGATGGACATTCTTGCCGGAGATCTGGAGGCCGATGCGGGATCCTTTTTTCTTTCTAAAGACGTTACTGTCGGATACCTTCGGCAAAACGACGAATTCCGTGATGACCGCACACTGCTTGAAGAAGTGCATGAAATCTACGGCGATTTTGAACGGATGGAACAGGACATGCGGGATATGGAATCGCAAATAGCCGATATGGCATCGAAAGGACAGGATAAAACGGCGGAATACCAGTCTCTGATGGAGAAATACGGCAATCTGCAGGACAAATATTCAAGGGAAGGCGGATTTGCTTATAAGAGTGAAATGCGCGGAATTCTCAACAGTATGGCTTTTAACGAAGACTATTTCAGCAAGCCTGTAGAACTGCTGAGCGGCGGCGAAAGAACGCGTCTGGCGCTTGCCTGCCTGCTGATGCGGAAACCGGACGTTCTGATGCTGGACGAGCCGACCAATCATCTCGACATCGGCATGCTGAAATGGCTTGAGCAGTTTTTGAAAAATTACAGCGGAACCGTAATGATGGTTTCTCATGACCGGTATTTTCTGGATCAGCTCTGCACCAGTATTTTTGAGGTCGAACGAACCCGTCTGAAAACGTATACCGGGAATTATACGGCTTATGCTCAGAAGAAGCGTGAACAACGCGAGGCGGACATTCGGGCCTACAACAAACAGCAGGAAGAAATTCGCCGGCAGGAGGACATGATTCGCCGGTTCCGGGAGCGTGGGACGGAGAAACTTGCAAAGCGGGCGGCTTCAAGAGAAAAACGCCTGGAAAGAACAGACGTTCTGGAAAAGCCGGAAGGTGACGGTCCATCCATGTCGATCCGGTTCAGGCAAAATTTTAAAAGCGGGTATGATGTACTGTTTGCAGAAGATCTGGCCAAATCGTTTAATGACGAAACGGGCCATCATGAGCTTTTCAGTAATGTAAACTTTGACATTAAAAAGGGCGAGCGAATCTGCATCGTCGGGCCGAACGGCGTGGGTAAAACGACGCTTCTGCGGATTATCACCGGCAGGGCCGAAGCGACATCCGGAACTCTGCGGCCGGGACACAACGTTACACTCGGATACTATGATCAGCGACAGCAGGAACTGGACGATTCCAGGACGGTCATTGACGAAGTGCATGATTCCTTTCGATTGTATAAGGACGGTGAACTCCGATCGATACTCGGACGTTTCCTTTTCAGAAGCGACAAAGTATTCACACAGGTCGGATCACTCAGCGGCGGTGAAAAAGCGCGACTCGCACTTCTGAAACTGATGCTGTCCGGCGCCAACGTTCTGGTGCTTGATGAACCGACTAACCATCTTGATATCGAATCAAAAGAAGTCTTTGAAGAGGCACTTCGCGATTATCCGGGAACTGTAATCGCGGTTTCTCATGACCGTTATTTCCTCAATAAGACGGCGACAAAGATCTTTGAACTGAATCATGATGGAATTACGCGTTTTGAGGGTGGTTACGATTATTATGAGGAAAAGCGCGCGGAAATAGGTTCCGGCAAGCAGTATCTTAATGAACTCGGCGGCGAAAAAAAGTCTCAGGACACGCCGGCGGCTTCGGCAGACGAGCGCGCGCGCCGAAAAAAACAGCAGGCTGAAGAGAGAAGACAAAAAAGAGAACTTGAAAAACTTGAAAACCGGATCGAAGAACTTGAAAAACTGATCGAAGAGCTCCATGAAAAAATGTGTGAACCGGAAATTCTTGCTGATGTAAAAAAATTGTCGGATTTTGATGAAAAAATACAGATTTTACAGGCGGAACTTGATGATTTATACGAAAAATGGGCAGAACTTTAATGAATTGCGGTTTTTTACTTGAAATGTGTTATAGAATAACGGTATAATGAAGGATATTAATTAAACGGGAGGGTTTCGTTATGGTTTTTGAAAAAATCAGAGACATCATCGTTGAACAGCTGGATGTAGATAAATCAGTGGTAATGATGGATACAAACATGATGAAGGATCTGGAAGCGGATTCGCTGGATGCAGTTGAAATCATCATGGCGATTGAAGAAGAATTCGGAATTGAGATTCCGGATGAAGAAGCTGAGAAATTTCAGCTGGTCGGCGATTTGGTAAACTATGTGGACAAGATCAACAAGTAAGTGCGACGAACCCGCCGGCGGCGGGTTTTTTCTATATATTTGAGGAGATATTCTATTCAGAAAACAAACTGTGCAGGCTATCCGGGAGGAGGAAAAGATGAGAAGGAAAAACGCCAAGATTTCTAACGCTGTAATCAGACGGTTGCCCAGATACAGAAGGTATCTGATCGAGCTGGATAAAAAAGGCGTTGAAAAAATTTCATCAAAAGATTTCAGTAATCTGATAGGATACACCGCTTCGCAGATCAGACAGGATCTGAATAATTTCGGGGATTTCGGTCAGCAGGGATACGGATATAGTGTTGAAGGACTCTATAAGGAAATCAGTGCGATTCTGGGGCTGGACAAGGAATATCGGATGGTCCTGATCGGCGCCGGAAATCTGGGACAGGCGATTGCAAAGTATGCAATGAACATCAATCGGGGGTTTAAAATATGCGCGGCATTTGAAATCAAGCCCGAACTGATCGGCGGCAATCTGGAAGGCGTGCCGATTCTGGATTATGAAACGATTGTTGATTACGTGGAGGATAATGAGATTGATATAGGGATTATCTGCGTAAACAGAGGAAATGCTCAGGAAGTAGCAGACAAACTGTCTTTTGCCGGAGCAAAGGGGATCTGGAATTTCGCTTTGACCGATCTGGAGGTACCAAAGCATGTGGCGCTTGAATCTGTCCATTTATCAGATACGCTCCACGCGCTTGCCTATCATATGAACGATATTAAAAAAGCTGAAGCGCAGGAAAAAGAAAAAGCGAAGAGCAAGTCGGGTCAGACTAAAAAAGACAGCGGAAAGGAAAAAAATAATACATAAAAAAATAACCGTTCCATCCGGGAACGGTTATAGTTTTAATATTCTCTGTAATTATGCTTCTGAAGGAGCTCCTACAGGACATGCACCAGCACAGGAACCGCAATCGATGCAAGTACCCTCATCAACTACAAATCCGTCTGCTCCCTGAGAAATAGCTCCTACCGGGCATTCACCTTCACATGCTCCACATGCGATGCAAGTTCCGAGATCAATCTTATAAGCCATAGTTTACCTCCTTATAGAATGATATTAGAATTGTTATCTTTATGACAAACATTATATCAGAAAGGATTTATTAAGTAAAGATGAAAGTTTATTCATTAACCGGCGTAAGTGGAACAGGGAAAAGCTTTCAGGCTTTGAATCTTTGTGATGAGCTGAAAATCAACGCGATTGTTGACGACGGACTCTTTATATATAATGAAAAAGTTGAGGCCGGTCATTCGGCTAAAAGAGAAAAGACAAAGGTCGGCGCACTCCGGACCGCTGTTTTTACACGGGAAGAACACCGCACGGAAGTCACGCGGCGAATCCGGGAACTTCACCCGGAAAAAATCCTTATCCTGGGGACGTCGGATGCGATGGCTGATAAAATCGCCGGGCAACTGGAACTCCCGCCGGTCAGCAAAAGAATCCATATCGAAGACATTGCCACGCCGGAGCAGATCCGGACCGCTATGAAAGTCAGAAAAAGCCAGGGCAAGCACGTTATCCCCGTACCAACCATGCAGCTGAAACGCGCTTTCTCCGGTTACTTCCTGGATCCGCTCCGCATATTCCGCGGCAAATCCCTTTTCGGCGGCGGGTTCGACCGGGAAAAAACTGTTGTGCGTCCGACGTATAGTTATCTGGGTGACTTTTTCATATCCGAAAATGTGATCACGGATATCGCCCGGTGTGTCGCCGGGGAATGCGCGGGGATCGCTGCGGTCGACAAAGTTTATGAAAATATGTCGTCTGAAGCTCTGGTGCTGATGGTCCAGATTAAGGCGGTGAGAAGTCCGGCAATCTGGGATAATGCCGCGGCTTTTCAGAAGGCGTTTGCGGCAATGGTCTCGAAGATGACAGCGTTCAATGTTGTTGAAGTCAATATTAAGATCAATGCGATCGTCACACAGGCGCCGGCCGCGACTGCGGATACGCATTCTGCGGCACCGTATTGAGCGTATGTTTTTGTTGAAAAAAATTCAAAAAGTTGTTGACATGTAAAGACAAAAGACCTAAAATATGAATTGTGGTTAGCACTCGAGAAAAGTGAGTGCTAACAGAAGAGCGAAAATGCAATTACACATATACATATCGTAATTAGTCAACAGGAGGTAGACATTATGAGTTTTGGTATTAAACCTTTGGGAACTAAAGTCGTTCTTAAAAAGATTGAAGCGGAAGAAAAGACTGAAGGTGGGATTATCCTCGCATCCGCAGCCAAGGCACCGACGAACGTAGGCGAGATCGTGGCGGCGGGTCCGGGAACGGATAAAGAGCCGATGGTTGTCACTGTTGGTGAAAAGGTTATTTATTCACCTTATGCAAGCAGCACAAATGTCGAATTCGAAGGCGTAGATTATGTAATCATGAAGCAGTCTGATCTTCTGGCAGTTTTAGAATAATTAAGGGGGTATTTAGAAATGGCAAAGGATTTAATTTATGGCGAAGCAGCAAGAAAAAAACTGCTTGACGGCGTTGATAAACTCGCAAATACAGTAAAGATCACTATCGGTCCTAAGGGAAGAAACGTACTGATCGAGAAACCGTTCGGCGGACCGCTGATCACGAACGACGGCGTAACGATCGCAAGGGAAATCATTCTGGAAGACAGCGCCGAGAACATGGGCGCGCAGCTCGTACGGGAAGTCGCGACAAAGACAAACGATGTTGCCGGTGACGGAACAACAACAGCTACTCTCCTGGCTCAGGCAATTATCAGAGAAGGATTCAAGAATGTTGCCGCGGGAGCGAACCCGATGGTCATCAAGAAGGGAATTGAAGGAGCCGTAAAGGTTGCCGTAAAAGAAATTGAAAAGCTTTCACAGCCGGTAGCAACCAAGGAAAGCATCGCGCAGGTCGCATCCATTTCCGCTTCCGATGAAGAAATCGGAGGTCTGATCGCTGACGCTATGGAACAGGTTGGAAATGACGG
The DNA here is from genome assembly GCA_900318155.1 of uncultured Eubacteriales bacterium. Classification (GTDB taxonomy): domain Bacteria; phylum Bacillota; class Clostridia; order Peptostreptococcales; family Anaerovoracaceae; genus Aminicella. The sequence continues at coordinate 8,986 of ONJN01000082.1, read as the reverse complement.
CGTTATCACGATCGAAGAATCCAGAACACTGGAGACTTCCCTGGAAATGGAAGAAGGTATGGAATTTGACAGAGGGTATCTGTCTCCGTATATGGCCAGCGACTTAGATAAAATGGAAGCGCTTCTCGAGAATCCGATGATCCTCCTTACAGACAAGAAGGTCACTAATATCCAGGACCTCATCCCTGTACTCGAGCAGGTTGCCAAGATGGGCGGCAAGCTCCTCATCGTAGCAGAGGATATCGAAGGAGAAGCTCTGGCTACACTCGTACTCAACAAACTGCGCGGAACACTGGACGTAGTTGCTGTTAAAGCGCCGGGATATGGCGACAGAAGAAAACATATGCTGGAAGATATCGCGGTACTGACAGGCGCTACGGTTATCAACAGCGACGTAGGAATGGAGCTGAAGGATGCTACGATCGATATGCTCGGACGTGCCGGTACTGTTAAGGTCAATAAGGACAACACAACAATCGTAAGCGGCGCCGGTGACAAGAAAGCCATCGACGAGCGTATTGCGAATCTCAGAAATCAGGTGGAAACGCTTGTAGACTCTCAGTATGACAGAGAAAAGATGATGGAGAGAGTTGCCAAACTCGCGGGCGGCGTTGCAGTCATCAGAGTCGGCGCGGCTACTGAAACTGAGATGAAGGAAAAGAAGCTGAGAATTGAAGACGCGCTTAACGCTACAAAGGCAGCTGTTGAAGAAGGTATCGTTTCCGGCGGCGGCGTCGCTCTCGTCAACGCGATCCCTGCTGTTACGGCATATACCGATACACTGGAAGGCGACGAGAAGACCGGCGCGGCCATCATCGTAAGAGCGCTGGAAGAGCCGATCAGACAGATTGCTGACAACGCCGGTTATGAAGGAAGCGTCGTTGTGGCAGAAGTCAAGAATCAGGAGACCGGATACGGATTTAATGCTGCAACCAATGAATATGTAGACATGATCGCTGAAGGAATCGTAGACCCGGCCAAGGTTACAAGATCTGCGCTTCAGAACGCGGCATCCGCATCTGCACTGCTCCTGACCACAGAAGCGGGTATTACAGACATCAAGGAAGACAATCCGCAGATGCCGGCTCCGCAGTACGGCGCAATGGGCAGCATGATGTAAATCGGACGCTCAGGAAACAATTGAATTAAAACTCATATAAACGGGATGCTGTTTCGGCAGCATCCTTTTTGTATTTTTAATACTTGATTGATTTGTTTAATTATTATATTATATTAAAAATCACTAAAATACTGGTTTAAGCGCCGGGTATCCGCTGCAGACATTCGCCGTGTCTCTGCCGGGCATGCCGGAAGCTTTGTTTTATTTAATACTGACTGTTTCAAAAAACTCGAGGAGGGTAAAATGGCGCATTTCTTTTCAGAACCGTCGAGAACATTCAATGAATATCTGCTGATTCCGGGATATACTTCGGAAGACTGTATGATGGAGAATGTTTCGCTTAAGACACCGATCGTTAAATTCAAAAAAGGTGAAAAACCGGCTATTATTGCGAATATACCGCTCGTTTCGGCTTGTATGCAGGCTGTATCTGATAACAATATGGCCGTTGCACTGGCCAGGGAAGGCGGGATTTCTTTTATTTACTGTTCTCAGACCATCGAGAATGAAGCGGAGATGGTTAAAAAGGCAAAGGAATACAAGGCCGGCTTTGTCAGAAGCGACAGCAATCTGCGCCCGGATCAGACACTTCAGGACGTACTGAATCTGAAGAAGTACAGCGGTCATTCCACGATCGCGATCACGGACGACGGAACAGCAGACGGAAAAATCCTCGGCATGGTCACAAGCAGAGACTACAGAGTCAGCCGTATGGATCCGTCGACAAAGATCAGCGAGTTCATGACGCCGTTTGAAAAACTGGTTGTCGCGAAGGACGGACTTACGCTGAGCGAAGCCAATGACATTCTCTGGGATAACAAACTGAACGCGCTCCCGGTTATTACAGATGACCAGAGGCTTGCGTATTTTGTATTCAGAAAAGACTATGATAATCATAAATCCAACCCGAACGAGCTTCTGGACGAGCACAAGAGTTACCTGGTCGGCGCAGCCGTCAACACGAGAGACTATAAGGAACGTATCCCGGCGCTGATTGAAGCGGGCGCGGACGTTTTGTGCATTGATTCCTCCGAGGGCTATTCCTGCTGGCAGGAGCAGACGCTGAAATGGGTCAGAGATAATTACGGCGACGACATCAAGATCGGGGCAGGCAATGTCGTTGACGCGGAAGGATTCAGATTCCTGGCTGAAGCCGGGGCGGACTTTGTCAAAATCGGGATCGGCGGCGGCTCGATCTGTATAACGAGAGAACAGAAGGGCATCGGACGCGGACAGGCGACGGCGGTTATCGACGTTGCGCGAGCCCGTGACGAGTATTTTGAGGAGACCGGCGTATACATTCCGATCTGTTCCGATGGCGGGATCGTGTATGATTACCATATGACGCTGGCACTGGCGATGGGCGCCGACTTTATCATGCTGGGCAGATATTTTGCGCGCTTTGACGAATCTCCTTCCGCCAGACTGGTTGTCAACGGAAACTATGTCAAAGAATACTGGGGCGAGGGCTCCAACCGCGCGAGAAACTGGCAGCGTTACGATCTCGGCGGAGAAACGACGGCTATGAAGTTTGAAGAAGGCGTTGATTCCTACGTTCCGTACGCGGGAAGGCTCCGTGACAACGTAGCGATGTCCCTGGGCAAAGTAAAGGCTACGATGTGCAACTGTGGCGTCACTTCCATTCCGGATCTGCAGAAAAACGCCAAACTGACACTGGTATCCGCGACTTCGATCGTAGAGGGCGGCGCGCACGACGTCATTCTCCGCGATTCGACGCAGAATGCGATGAGATAAGGGATTATAAGACTATGGAGAAAGAGATGATCATCGTACTGGACTTCGGCGGACAGTATAACCAGCTGATCGCGCGGCGTGTCCGCGAGGCGAACGTTTACTGCGAAGTCCATCCCTGTACGCTTTCAATCGATAAAATAAAAGAGATGGCGCCAAAAGGCATCATTTTAACGGGCGGGCCGAACAGTGTATACGATCCGGCCTCCCCGCACTGCGACAAAGCATTGTTTGAGCTGGGCATACCAGTTCTAGGGATCTGCTACGGCGCGCAGCTGATGGCATGGATGCTGGGCGGCCGCGTGGAGACGGCGCCGGTCAGCGAGTACGGGAGAACTGACATACAGATCAGCCGAAACGGAAGGCTTTTCGGGAGTGTTTCCGAGAATACAGTCGGCTGGATGAGTCATACCGATTATATATCTGAGCCGCCGGCCGGTTTCATCGTCACCGCGAAAACGGATGTCTGCCCGGCCGCAGCCATAGAGGATGACGGACGCGAGTTTTACGCAGTACAGTTTCACCCGGAGGTCACGCACACCGAAGAAGGTGGTAAGATCCTGTCGGCCTTTGTCAAAGGACCGTGCGGGTGCAGCGGCAGCTGGAAAATGGATGATTTTGTCGAGCAGACTATCAGGGAGATACGGAAAAAAGTCGGATCCGGAAAAGCGCTGTGCGCTTTGTCAGGCGGAGTGGATTCTTCTGTCGCGGCCGTATTGATGTCAAAGGCGATCGGACGGCAGCTGACCTGTGTCTTTGTCGACCACGGACTGCTCCGAAAGGGCGAGGCGGACGGCGTTGACCGGGTATTCGGGCCGGATGGACCGTATGATCTGAATTTTGTCCATGTCGACGCGCATGAGCGGTTTTACGCGAAGCTGGAGGGTGTTGCCGAACCGGAAGAGAAGCGGAAAATTATCGGCGAAGAGTTTATACGCGTGTTTGAAGAAGAGGCGAAAAAAATCGGCGCGGTCGATTATCTGGTTCAGGGAACGATCTATCCGGATGTGATTGAAAGCGGCCTGGGGGATTCAGCGGTGATCAAATCGCATCATAATGTCGGAGGGCTGCCGGATCACGTCGATTTCAAGGAGATCATCGAGCCGCTGCGCATGCTGTTCAAGGACGAGGTGCGCGCAGCCGGGCTGGAGCTGGGGATTCCGGAGGAGCTGGTGTACAGGCAACCGTTCCCGGGGCCGGGACTAGGCATCCGCATCATCGGCGCTGTTACGCCGGAGAAGGTGCGGATCGTGCAGGAAGCTGACGCGATTTACCGTGAAGAGATCGCGAATGCCGGACTGGATAGGGAACTGAATCAGTACTTCGCGGCGCTTTCCAATATGCGTTCTGTCGGCGTCATGGGCGACTTCAGGACCTATGATTATGCAGTCATGCTGCGGGCGGTAAAAACGTCCGACTTTATGACGGCGGAAGCGGCAGAGATCCCTTGGGATGTGCAGCAGAAGATCATGAACCGCATTGTGAATGAGGTGGACGGGGTCAACCGGGTGCTGTATGATCTGACGAGCAAGCCGCCCGGAACGATCGAGATGGAATAGTGTATTTTTTTTAACGGGCAGACCCGATTGTTCCGCAAGAAAACCCGATTATCCTCAGAGGCAAAGAATAACAGCCTGACTGACATCAAATCGGACATATAAATCAGAGACTTCAGGAGAGAAATCTTTCCTGGGGTCTCTTTTGTTTTAAAAGAAGTCTGTGGCCTTGTTTTGTCAATGAATGTTCTCGGAATGTTTGTCCGTTATTGCCAAATAAGTCATTTATTAAGCGGCAGCAGACATTAATTACGTTGACAGATTGCTAATAATAAGGCATGATAATTGTAAGGCAAGTGTAATAAGACAGACTATTAAGAAGATATCTGTTGCATATTGGACAGCCATTGTGGTTTTGTTGCCTGCTGTTTTTATTGCAGAAAAAGCAGGAGCTCTTAGACTTGATGAGGTTTAGGATAGTTTGGGATAATAGTGTAGCGGCAGGCCTGACACTGCCTTGAATTCATGGAGGAACAAATGATTATGAAACGGTCAAAGATAGTAACGGCTCTCGCAGCCGTGTTGATGGCGTTTGCCATGATACCGGTAACGGCTTTGCCGGTCTGTGCGAAGGATGGTCAAAAGGCTCTGTCGCACACGGAGTATGTTGATATCAGCCAGCTGCCGGCTTCCGAGCAGATCGAATCCGGAGCGACCTATTTGTTTATGGCAAATATCACAAATAGCAGCAGCCTCAGTGATCCACCAAAGAAGAGACTGCTGGGCGCGTCCGGAGAAAAACCCAGAATCAATGCCTACGGAACCCAGTCTTACTTCCAGGTAACGGAGTCTTGTGAAGCGCCTTTTTCGTCCATAGATCCTGACAACGTAATATGGGGTGCTGACAGTGATTATCAGTTTGTGGTCACTAAGAAGGAAGGAACGACCGATAACGGGAATCAGGGTTATACCATAAAGAATGTCAGATGGGGGCAGTATCTTAACATCAAGCAGGATCTGCAGCGTGAGATACCGACCAGCGCTTTCGGGTGGTCCTCGCTCGGCTACGTGCAGGGCACTTATCATGAGATTAGTTTTGACTTCACCGTCTATCCGACGCAGCCCTTTGTATATCTGTCAGATAGTGAATGCATCTGGTATTGGGACTCGGATAATAAAGAGTTTTATGCGCGTTACTCAACACCATCCTGCGACTGTTTCGGCGACAGCTGGGGGTTTATAAATACCGTGGGCGAGAGTTACATGGAGAATGGTGCTTTGTATCACCCTCATATAGCGTACAGTACCTGCGGAGAATATGCTGAACTGGTCTGGCTTGCCAAGTATGTCTACAACACCCATCAGAACATGGGTATTTATGATCAGGGATTCGGGGCAGACAGAGATTATGCGGCTAACTGGGCTAATCTGACTGAAAGCAGCCTGAAGGTCGTTCTTCAGGGAGTCAACGCCAGCAACAAGCAGCATTCAGGTTATAAATGGTGTGCCGCGATGGAGCTGCACGATCCGAAATTCTGGGCGCATTATCGCGTTGATGACCCGAACAGTGCCTATCAGTATTCAGCGCTTAACAGCAGCCTTTATTATCCGGAAGAAACAGAAAGTACCGCGACGCTGGGCGTATTCAACAGCAACAAAATGTATGAATATAAATCTGCTGCGGCAAATGCAGTAAAATACGCCGACTTTGAAAAGCTGACGCTGTATAAGAAAGGTTCGCCAAAAATAACGTTTATCGACAATTATCCGTCAGGTTCAACCAGGCAGGAGAGTTTTTTATACAATCAGGAAGTCGATTTAAGCAGTATCAGCCCGTCGAACACCCCTGCGGGGGCAGAGTTCATGGGGTGGTCTAAGACCGCGGACGGACCGGTGCTTACGGGCACTTACAGAGTGACTGCGAACGAAACACTCTACGCAAGATGGAAGTATGATGTTGCGGTCAACCCTGATGATGCGGCGCACGGCCGGGTCACGATCGTAGAACCGTCCTCTTTCAGCGGCAGCGGAAAATTCGAAGACGGACACAAATTTACCGCAAAAGCAGAAGCGAACTCCGGCTGGCTGTTCTCAGGCTGGAAAGTCGGCGAATCAATCGTGAGCACGGATCCGACGCATGAATTCACATGCAGCGGCCCTATGACGGTAACCGCTGTGTTTAAGAGCGTTAAAGAGCAATATGGTGAACACTGGACAGGTGAGGGCACGAAAGATAAACCGTTCGTGATATCGGATACTGACGGATGGAACGATCTTTGTCAGCTTGTAAGCGGTACTCCGGAAGGATCCACAAAAGACCTGTATTTTGCGCTGGGCAAAGACATCGGGGTTTCATCGATGGCCGGAACGAGTGCCCGGCCGTTCAGCGGCACATTTGACGGAGCAGGCTATACGCTGACATTCAATGCTGCGGCTGCGGCGGACTATTGTGCTCCTTTCAGTTATGTCAGTTCAGCCACGTTCAGGAATCTGTGTATCGCGGGGACCATCAGTACAAATAAGAACAATGCTTCGGGCCTTGCCGGCTGTGTGTCGGGAACCTGTGTGATCACGAACTGTGTCAGTGATGTGGACATTGAAGCGTCAGCCGGGAACACTCATACCGGGTTTGTGGGCAATGTTACAGCAGGCGGCCATGTCGACATCAGCGGCTGCGCTTTCACAGGCACCATCAACGGTCCGAATTCCCTTTATTCTGCCGGTTTCATCGGCTGGGACGGCGGCATCCTCAGTGAAGTGAAGGACTGCGTCTATGACGGAACGATGATAACCGGGGGTAATTCTTCTACTTTTGTACGCACGTCGGATGTTGCTGACAACAGCTATTATACAAAACCTATCGGTCAGGGGCGTGACAAGGGCAAGCAGGCTCGATCAGTCACAGGAGCCGGAGGACTCGCGATCGGTTTTGGTGATGGTACGGAATATTCGCTTAGCGGCATCACGGCATATGACACAGGCTTGAAATACGGAGGAGTGTTCTATGCGGGCGCCAATGAGACTATAGCCCTTACGATGGCGGATCCTTCTGCAGAAGGCAGAAAGTACGCGGCAAGTGCGGGTACACTCACCGGCTCCGGCACGGCTTATCAGCTCGTGATGCCGGATGACAACGTGATCATCTCCAAAAAGTACGACCTGCAGGGCAAAAAAGTCGTTCTCTCCGGAGCTTCGTTCACCTACAATGGCAAAGTCCGGAAGCCGACGATCAAAACCATTGACGGCAAGTCTCTTGCTGAGGGAACCGACTACACCGCAGTCTGGTCGAACGCGTCATCTGAAAAAGTCGGGAAATATTCCGTAACGATAACGGGAAAAGGCGATTATACTGGAAAAACAAATGCCAGTTATTCGATTGTACCGGCGACAGTCAAAGTTCCGGCAGGCAGGACACTGACCTATAACGGCAAAACGCAGACCGGCGCAGCGGCAGGTGCGAACTATACAGTAACCGGAAACAAGGCATTGAATGCCGGTTCCTACAAGGCTGTGTTTTCGCTGAAGGACAAAGCAAATTACACCTGGACAGACGGCGCGACGGGGAATAAGACGGTTAAATGGACAATCAGCAAAGCGGCCAATCCGCTGATGGTCAAAGCGAAGACGGCGGCGGTCAAATACAGTGCCGTTAAGAAAAAAGCCCAGACGCTGGCAGTTTCAAAGGTGATCGCCTTTACGAAGAAAGGTCAGGGTACGATGACCTATACGAAGGCATCCGGCAGCGCGAAAATCACCATCAACAAGACCACCGGAAAAGTGACCCTGAAGAAAGGCATCAAGAAAGATACCTATAAAGTGAAGATCAAAGTCAAAGCCGCGGGCAACGCAAACTATAAAGCGTCGGCCGTGAAGACGGTGTCTGTCACGATCAAGGTCAAATAATATCAAGGTCAAATAATATTGCGGATATCAGCCTGTGAGTGTTAAAGCTCACAGGCTGAATTGTTAAAGCCGGAGACTTTTGACTGATTATCGCCGGGGTTGCCTGTCCGCAAGAATAATGCACAATTTTCCAGGCTGGCTGTATCTACAGATGAGTCTGGATAATTTGTTTATAACGCCCTTGAAGATATAGACGTTACGAGATATAATATGTCTATATCAAGGAGGTGATATTAATGTTTTCATTACGGGAAACAATAAGACCATCCGCTGATCTTAGAAACCATTATAACGAAGTATCCCGACAGTGCCGTGAGAATAATGAGGCTGTTATTATTACGGTTAACGGCAGAGGCGATACAGTTTCTATTAGTTATGAAGAATATAAAAGAATGAAAGCTCGTATAGAAATTCTGGAAATCCTGGCTGAAGCAGACGAAGATGTAAAATACGGAAGAGTTGCCCCGATCAAAGACACCTTCGATGATCTGAGAAGTATGCTGACGGAGGACAGGGATTGAAGTACAAAATAAAAATAACGGACACGGCCGACTCTTTGCTCAGAAGGATCGTCCTCGTTGCAGCGGAGAATTTTGGTAACGATACAGCCCTTGATAAACTTGATTATCTGGAAAAGTCGATCATGTCACTGGCGGATAATCCGTACATGGGTGTGGAACCTAAGTATAATGTGCTGAGAAGACAGGGGTATCTG
>ONJN01000143.1 GCA_900318155.1 uncultured Eubacteriales bacterium | reverse complement strand
TGCTTTAAACTGCCGCTGACGAATCAACAGATCAATGAACCGGTCAAAATACAGTTTGATCAGCGCTGCTACCGGCACCGCCAGCAACATTCCGAGGATTCCGCCGATCGTACTCCCGGCAATCAGCGCCACGATGATCAGCATCGGATGCACCTCAATCGTTGTACTGAGCAGCTTAGGATTGATAATGTTGCCGTCAATCAGCTGAATGACCAGGATGACCAGACAGGCTATGATCAGCAGTTTCCAGTCCTGCTGCAGAAAGCACACCGTAATGGTTGAAGCGTACGCGACAATCGGTCCGACGTACGGAATCAGATTTCCGATTCCTGTAAAAATCCCGATCAATACCGCGAATTTAACGCCAACGATCGACAAAGAAACACTAATCAGAATACACATCAGGAAAGCGTCGATCAGCTGCCCCCGGATGTATCCGCTGAAAACAACATCCATATCTGTAATCAATTGACGAAAACCGGCATAGAACCTCTTCGTCGTAATCGCTTTCAGCACTTTATTCCAATATTTTTTCAGATTCTTTGAGTCGAGCAGAAAATAAACCGAAAAGATGATCGCGAACAGCAGGTTTGTGAAAAACGATGTCATTTTTGACAAAGATTTCATGAGACTCTGGCTTAACGACGAAGCAAAATCGGCCGCTTTGTTTCCGACGGACTGAAGCACGTCATTGAGATCCTTTGAATCAACATTCAGCTTCTTCAGCATGGAAAGAATCCCGTTGTTAATATCCTGAAGCGAATTGCTGACATTGTTGATCAGATTCGTTACGTCGTCAAGGCTGATCATCCTGACCTGACTTGAGATCGCGGAAATGACGATCGAAAATGTGATCACAATTGCTATAAAAACGATAAGAAACGTCAGCGCGACCGCGAGACTTCTGTGACTCTTCTGTTTAACAGCGGGCGCTGTTTCCACGACGTCCAGCCTGCTGCCCTCAGCACCGGTCAGACAATTCTCCTCAGCACCCGGACTGTTCTCCCCGCCGGACGCGGTGTCCGTGCTGCTGCCTGTCTCCGTTCGCTTTCTGGTAAAAAGCCTGGCCAGCCATCTTTTTTTCTTCTGCTGATCCGGCCCATCCGCTTCCGGCTGTTCCGCCGGAAACCGCCTGTCCAGCCTGCCTTCCAGCCAGATGACCAGCGGATTAAGCAGGTACGCCAGCACAAAACCGCCGATCAGCGGCTTCAGAACAAGGCCGATCCAGTACAGTCCGGTTCCGACAACTCCTAAAATGTCTCCGGCATGACTCGCAATTTTTATCAGAATATAGATTACGACCGCCGTCCCGATTACGTAGAGTGAGATCTGCGTATATTTCGGATTCCCTTTTCTTTTGAATTTCAAAACAATTCCTTCCCATAAAATACCGAAGCTTATACACTGCCGTAGCTCTTCGGGCTGTATACTTTTGTCGATTCAAGTACTTCGATCAAATAGCCCTTTTCTTTCAGCATCTCCCCAATTTCGTCAAGAATGATTTCAGAGCGTGCTTCGATCGTATGATAATGATAACCGAACGTAACGTTCTTCAGCGGTGTGGAAACGCCACTTGTCAGATCATGCATGAAATTATCCACATCGCGCTTGGAACTGAGATCCAGCGGCGCCCGAATCGTACCATAGACACGATGTTCAATGAAAACGTCCAGAATTTTTCCGCCGAGATTGACAATGCTCATCAGTTCATCCCGCGTTTCGTTGTCTTCATGTCTGACTTTAAAAATCCGGCGCCTGGTATCCGAATGCATCATGATATAGCCGTTATTTGTAGCCATGATGTCTGAACGTTTCGCCCGCAGGATCGCGATATCCGTCACGATCACCTGTCGGCTGACGCCGAATCGCTCCGCCAGTGTACTGCCGGAAATCGGAACGGTCGAATCACTCAGCACTTCAAGTATTTTATTCCTTCGATCTTCACTTTTGAGCTTTGCCAAAAGAAACCTCCTTATCGATTACGCGGACAAAGGTAACTCAAAAAAGGCGGAATTTCCACCTGTTTAGATGTATCATAACACTTTAAAGGCGAACTGACAAGACACCTGTATATTTTACTTACAATTATTCTTCTTTTCTTCCGTTTTTAAATTGCCCCGCCCGACATGAACCATTAATCGTTCTTCTATGTAATCAAAAAGTGCTTCCGAGCCTTTGCGGGTACTGACCTGCCGCCCCAGAACCTGCTGAATGCTGACGCCATGTTCCCGCCAGTCTCCGCCGTTGTTGCTGTCATTCAGAATAACCGGCTGCAGATTGTCCATCGCGTGCGCAAATTTCGATTCCGCGGTTTCACAGGCCTCAAATTCATCAAAAAGCTCAAGTAAAATGCTTTTCTGGTCATCCGGTAAAATCGAAAAAATTCTTTCTTTTGCCTTATCTTCCCGTGCTTTCTGTGTTTTCAGGGCTTCTGTATCGTAAGCATAAGTGTCTCCGGCATCGATCTCCACGATGTCATGGATCAGACACATAATCATTACCCGGCCAATGTCAACCTTTTCGTTCGCGTATTCCTGCAGAAAATATGCCATAATTGCCATGTGCCACGCATGTTCCGCGTCATTCTCGTAGCGGCCGTGGTTGGAAAGATGGGTCTGGCGAAAAACATTCTTTTCTTTGTCGATTTCGAGGAAAAAACGGATCTGTCGTTCCAGTCGGTCTTTGTTCATTTTTTGTCTCCTGTTTTCAGTTCTTCAAGCAGCTGCACGACGGTTTTGCCGGTTCGCGGGTCTACGAGATCCGGCTCGATCTCGCTCACGGGTCCCAGCACAAAATCCCGGTTATAAAAGTCGATGTGCGGGATGTGCAGATCCGGACGGTCGATGATCCGATCGTCAAAGAAGATGATGTCCAGGTCAATGGTTCGCGGTCCCCAGCGGAACAGACGGACGCGGTCAAGGTCTTTCTCAATCGACATCAGAACGCGGAGGAGTTCATACGGCTCCAGCGTGGTTTCCAGACTGACGGCCAGATTGAGGAAATCATCCTGATCCGTGTACCCGTAAGCCTTTGTCTCGATGACGGAAGACTTTGCGGCAATCCGTCCGGCCCGTTTTTCAAGTTCCGACAATGCTTTTTTAATATACTCCCTGCGGTCCCCCATATTGGTTCCGA
>ONJN01000170.1 GCA_900318155.1 uncultured Eubacteriales bacterium | reverse complement strand
CCGCTTTTCCCTCCCGGGAGAGAGACAAACGCGCCAAAATTCATAATACCTGTGACTTTTCCCTCCTGTATACTGCCAATTTCAATTGCCACGATAGATCAGCTCCATCCTAGAAATGCTAGGTCCTTCAGAACAATCAAATTTGATCATTCTTAAGAATTGCCTATAATATAAATGACAAAATCGGATTTGAAAAGACTTTTTTTAAAAAATTTTAGAATAAATTGTTAAAAATTAGCAATTTATGCCGGTTAAGTCCTCCTAATCGGGTCATTACTTCTTTAAAAAAGAATAAAGCTATTGTTTTTGGCGAATTTTGCTATTATAATCTGAAGAGCAATATGGTACAGGAGGATTATTATGATCAGAAGAGCTGCAAATGCGAAATACACGGAAAAGAAAATGTTTGATGGCGCCGGGACGGCTAAAATGCGTTTGATTCTTGAATCAAACAGTGAGATGTATGATAAGGGAAGGGTTTTTAATCATCTCTATCTGGAACCAGGCTGCGAAATCGGTTGGCATATTCATCACGGTGATGGTGAAACCTACTATATTTTAAAAGGTTGCGGTGAATACAATGACAATGGCACAATTGTTACTGTAGGACCTGGTGATGTTACATTTGTCGATGCCGAGGAAGGTCACTCTCTGCGCAATACCGGAAATGAAACACTAGAGGCAATTGCCTTGATACTATTTAAATAAAAAACTAGAATCAACAGCATACCCTGATGTAAAGATCGAAGCATTATATTTCAGGCGTTAAAAATGTGTTCATTTTAGCGATATACCCTGGTAAGGATTTACCAGGGTATTACTATGTCAAATTTCTACGACTGTAATACCGTAATAATCAAGAAGAAGCTATACCAAATGCACGGCGGCCCAGCGCCGCCGCCCTTGACATGCGTTCCGTCATCTGCTAATACGGATGACAAGGGAGGCCGGTGAGCCGCCCTCCCTGACAATAATATTTTGCCCTGTTTTACACTGACGTTTGAAGTTTACACAAAATTTTGGACACTACCCCCGTGCGGCTATTGTTATTTCGATGCCTTTTCGTCTAAATTCCGTCTCAATTCTTACCGGGCCGAGTTGATCACGTCCGTGATCTGCTTTTCCACACTTGTCAGTGTCTGCTTTACGGCATTTCTTACACCCAGGGTATCGACCGCTTCGATGGTCGGACTGACAACATGTTCAAAGACTTTATCGATCACAGGTTCGGCTTTATCTTATGCCCGTTCAGCGGCACTTTTCACTTTGTTGACGGCCGGGTCAAACACACTCCAGTCGATCGCATCCACGATTGAATGGATAGCCGGGTCAAAGATCCCCCCTCCGCCATTCACAGTTTTCATTACTTCGTCATTCAGCTTATTCATTTTCGTTCTCCTTTGCATGGATTTTTGTCTGATATGCCTCTCGGCTTTTTTATATGTGTACAGCATACCAGATCCATTGTCACAAAAGCATCACACAAAAACAGAATGATATAGAATTTCATCTCTGATAAAACCCGGTTTCACAATTTATCCCCAATTTCCAACAATTTTATCCGCCTGCTATGACTATTCCATTGCCTTTGCAGGATCTGCTTCTACCCCCTGGCCCTTTTCATACATTTCCGCCAAGGCACGCAGAGCCATCAATTGAACCGTATTGTCACCGGTTTCCAGTGCTTGTTCATATAATCTTACCGCTTCGGCATCGTTTCTTTCCGTGTATTCTGCGCTCCGATAAATATCGGCAAGAAAGTACATCGCTAACGGATCTTTATCTTCTGTCTCCAGGTTTCCGTCTTACCAGCTTTCATGTCTGTTTTCCTCTCCCGTAGATGATGTTCTTTTTGTAAAATAACATAGCTTCCGGTTTTTCACAGGTTGATTATATCAAGCACGCTTCATACTGACAAGCTGGGAAGTATTCTGTTTTTACAGGAAAACCGCACGGAATTGCAGTTTTGTCATGCAATGATATGCTCCCACTGCGGGTCAATTTTCTTTCACAGATCTTTTAACGTTTTTCAGGAGAAAGCGACACTGGCTAGACAAAATCACAGGAATATCGCAAAAGCAAATACTCTGATATCATACATCTCGATGTGACAGTCCTGTGATGGCCGACTGTTTATTATAATGCTATAATAATCGAAATTCGACAGAAAGATGGGTGACACGGGATGACGAAGAAACTGAAAGCGCTCTATTTGAAGTATCACGAGATTATTCATTATATCCTTGTCGGCGGGGGTACAACGGTCGTTGCATGGGGCTGCAAATATCTGTGTAATCTGTTTTTCTTTGATGGAACTTCTTTTCCAGGCATATATCAGATTACAGTTCTTTCCATCGTAGAGAACATCGCGGCCATCGCCTATGCCTATCCGGCCAATCGCAAATGGGTCTTCCACAGCACAAACCCCCGTATTCTGGAAGAATTACTGAAATTTTCTGGCTCGCGTGCGTTCGTCTGCATCCTCGGATGGATTCTGAACATGCTGCTGGTCAATGTGATGGGTATCAATGTCTTTCTTTCCACACTCCTTGCGGGTCTGATCGGTGGAGTTGTCAATTTTACCCTGCTAAAGCTGGTGATTTTCTGCCATAGAGATCGCGGAACGGAGCGCGCAAAGGCAACAATCATTCCATCGAGAGAAACGGTATCTCTGGAAACCGATTTTGCCCCTGCGGCCTGACATGCCCTGCCCCGGTCTGCATATTCGATGAAATAGCACAACCATATAAACAGAAAAATCCCGGGACCCTTATCTGTGTACATCACAGCAGGGATTCCGGGATTTTCTGTCAGGGTCTTCGTATACAGGCCCTGTAATACAGGCCTGTTTCCTTTACAATTGATTTTCCCTGTTTATCAGAATTGACCGCTTTGGTTATACAAATTTGTGAGCTTGCTGTTGACTTCTTCGCTTTTCTCCTTCATCTCTTCTCTTTTTTCTGCCCGCATTTTATTGCGCGCATCACGGGCAAGCTGACGCTCGACCTCAACTGCATGCTCCACTTCCGCCTCAACTTCTTCTGCGGGCATTCTTGTGATGGTGACGTCGAAGTCATTCAGTTTCGCTGTGAGTGCTGTCTCAAACTGCTCCTCCGCCAGGATGATCAGTGCTGTCTCGCCGTCTACAATGCAATCCTCAGCGCGTTCAATCAGAGAGGCATTCTTCACCGCGTCCCCCAAATCGACTGCGCTGCCGATGGCAAGGCCCATGCTGCTGCCGAGAAGGATGCCAAGCGGTCCTCCAATAATTCCGACGAGACTGCCGATCAAGCCACCCTTCCAGGTGTCGTTTGCCGTGGCAGCGCCGGTGTCGAATCCATCCTGTGGGATAACCTGGTTGTTTTCTTTTTTGACGATAACCGCCTGTGAAATGACGTAATTATCCGTAGCTGCTGCACGTCTCAGCTCTGAGAGCGCCTGATAGGCTTCACTTGCTACTTTGTAGTTTACGATCAAAATGTTGTTCATGGATTTCCTCCTCTTTTATTCACTGTCTTAATTATAGCACAGAGCCATAAATTGACACCAATCAAACGGGAAAAAGCAGTGACATCAGCTGATGACAGCCAGACCGCAGCAGGTAACGTTTGTGTGCAGTCCATGTGATGCAAAGGCGGTCGCGTCGAAAGCTCAAAAAGCCTGGTTTCGGCGGAACTTAATCAAGGCCGGCGTCAAGAATCTTCTGTGTTTTCAGGGCATCGTCTTTCAGAAGGATCCCGCTTTCTTCCAGACAGGCTGCGAGCTGCCGGCGCTTTTCCGCGGCTTCAGAATAGCTGTCTGCCTTGAAGGACAGCTCGACCAGTTTCTCTGCGGCTCCGTCCATTGGGATCGTCGTGATGTCAAAGGTGACTTCCGTGTCTTCCAAGATACCTTTTACTCTGGACATCGTGATTCCGACTTTCTGTGCACGGGCGAGGTATTCTGTTCCCCACCCCGGATTATTCCAATCCTTCTCCTCCGTCGGCATGAATTCCGAAAAGAATGCAATGGCGTCTTCGGTATTGAACTGCTCCAGGCTTTGATAGTCCTTGAATTTGCCCGAATCCTCCCACGTGACGCTCAGCGTCATTTGGGAGCAGCCCCAGTCGACTTCGAGAGAACAGCTGTCAGACCGTGGATCAATGCCACGGGAAGCAACCCTGTCCAAGGCAGTCAGGATATCCGCCGGACCCTCGCCGTCGACCGGGCAACGCATCTTGCAGGTAAGCTCAGCCTTCTTCTTTCCGTCTTTCCAGCGTATGCGATTGACCCAGCCCTCGGACTGAAATGTCCGCTCAGGTGTTTCAAGGTAGATGACGTCAATCGGCTTGTACTCCGCTTCAAGGCTGAACTGATTTGCGACCGCCTCTGTGAGCTGGTGGTTTTCGGTCAACACCTTGTCCGGAGCCAGGAAGAATTTCACCTCGTAGGAAATCTGGTCCATGACGCTTTGTTCTGCACAACCCACGGAGCTCCCGATGGAGAGAAGCAGAACGATTTGCATGAACAGCGCAATAGCCCGTTTCAGCCCGGATTGTTTCATAATGGCCCTCTCCTTCAGCAATTATCATCCTCTTCATGTTCCCACAGGAAAACGAATACTATTGAGTATCATTATATCAAGTCATCCAATTCTCGACAAGAAAGACCGGGCTGAAAAAACCGCATAAGATTGCAGTTGAAGCAAAACCATGCTGTTTTTTAAAGATGG
>ONJN01000220.1 GCA_900318155.1 uncultured Eubacteriales bacterium | reverse complement strand
GTATTCCGAAGTAGCTCAATGGTGGAGCAACCGGCTGTTAACCGGTAGGCTGTGGGTTCGAGCCCCACCTTCGGAGCCAATTTTTTTAAGCCGGTGTGGCGGAATTGGCAGACGCACAGGACTTAAAATCCTGCGGTCCTTATCGATCGTACCGGTTCGACCCCGGTCACCGGCACTTGTTAAGACCTGCAGAATGGCGAGTCAATATCGCGGGGTAGAGCAGTTGGTAGCTCGTCGGGCTCATAACCCGGAGGTCAGAGGTTCAAGTCCTCTCCCCGCAACCATGAATTCAACCGCTTGCGAACACTGAAATTTCAGCGTTCAGGGCGGTTTTTTAATGCCTTGTTTTACCGGTTTGGGCGGGCGCACTTTTCCATATAGCAGATGCAGCAATCGGTGCGAAAGGCATAAACTGTGAAAATGAAGAGCGTTTTTTGTACTCATAATGGTATAGAATAATTAGGTAGAGGGGAGAGTTATTGTCAAATTATATTCTGCAAAGAGGAAATTGATATGACTGCACAGATAAATCTTGCGGGAAACTGTGACAAACGATATACTAACCTTAAAAGCGTTCTGTGAAAAATCTTGTGAAACGGATCTGAGGAGGAAGCGGTGATATGAGTGTTGCAGACAAGCCTGCTGACGGGGAACTGTATCGCGGTTTTCTGGACGGTGACACAACTGCATATGATCAGCTGATGATTCGTTACGGCGACAGTCTGACGATGTATTTGTTCGGGTATATGCATGACTGGCAGGATGCTGAGGATCTGATGATCGATGCGTTCGTATGGATCATGGTAAAACGGCCATCTATTCGGGACAATGCTTTCAAGGCATATCTTTTCCGTACTGCAAGAAGTCTTACAAATAGTTTTTTAAGGAAAAAACACAGGCGTGCCGTATTCAGCATCGACGGAATGGAAAAAGAAATTGCAGAAAACATACTCACATTTGGCGTATCTGATGACAAAGGCAGTAATGCCGTGAGCAACTCCGTAGAGGATGATCTGCAGACGGAAGAACGTAAAAAAATCCTGTACCTTTGTCTTGAACGAATTGAACCGGAGCCCAGAGAAGCTCTCTGGCTGGTGTATATGGAAGGAATGAGCTATGCGGAAGCCGCCAAAATCATTGGTGTCCGTGTGAAGCGAGTCGACCGGCTGCTGGCCAGGGGGAAACAGCAGATGCGTAAGGAACTGAAGAAAGAAGGCGTGACCAATGCTTACAAATAAAGAACGGATTGCCGCGATGCATATGCGGGCGAAAGAACTGAATAGTCAAAGATGGACGCGTCGGATACGGCTCCTGCAGTCAGCTTTTTCGACTTTCTGTTTTGCAGTGGTAATACTGATGGCAGCTTATATGCCGCGGATCGTTCCTTCGCAGATGAGCCCTGCCGATGGTTCTTCAGAAGATATGCATGCCAGTTTGTTTGCCGGGAGCGGCGCGTTGGGGTATATAGTGATTGCTATCATCGCATTCCTTTTAGGAATAACCGTGACGATATTCTGTTTCTACCTGAAAAAATGGCAGGAGGAGAAGGAGCAGGAGAAAAAAAGAATGTGACCGTAAAGAGATATTAAGAAAGTATCCGGGAAGGTGACAAAGCTGAAAGCAAACAAGAAATGCTTTGTCCGTGTGCGTACATACAAGACGGGTAACGGCGTCAGATACTGCTCACCATGGCTGGCGGCAAAGACGGTTGCGAGTAAATAAGGTGTCGGTGACGGTCATAATTGACAGCTTTTTCAGATCACTCTATAATAATGATACTTATTATCATCGAGGGGTTATTATGGAGCATAAGCTAATTGTAGGAAATAGCAGAGAACTGTCTCAGATTGAAGATAAATCAGTGCATCTGATTATTACATCTCCGCCTTATCCAATGATTGGAATGTGGGATGAGGTGTTTTCTTCAATGGATCCATCAATAAAAACGGATCTGGATTCAGGTGACGGAATTGCTGCGTTTAATAAAATGCATGCAATTCTGAATGAAGTATGGGATGAATGTAATCGAGTATTAGTTGATAGCGGCTTTGCGTGTATTAATATTGGAGATGCAACACGAACCGTAGACGGCAATTTCCAGCTGTATTCAAATCATACTGCAATTATTAACCACTTTCTTGAAATGGGTTTTAATGTTCTTCCGGATATTCACTGGAGAAAGCAATCCAACGCACCAAACAAATTTATGGGATCAGGCATGTACCCTGCAGGTGCATATGTAACCTATGAGCATGAATATATTCTTGTTTTCCGAAAAGGGGGAAAAAGGATGTTTTCAGGGAAAAAGAGAGAAATGCGTCAGGACAGCGCGTTCTTTTGGGAAGAGCGTAATGTGTGGTTTTCAGATTTGTGGGAGATAAAAGGAACATCACAAATGATGCCAAAATCTGCTTCTACTCGTGAGAGAAATGCGTCATTTCCGTTTGATATTCCATATCGCTTAGTGAATATGTATTCAGTAAAGGGTGATGTGGTGCTTGATCCGTTCTGTGGACTGGGAACAACTAATCTTGCATGCATTGCTTCTGAAAGAAACAGTATCGGTGTTGATATTGACCCAGAGATGATTGCTCTTGCGAACGACCTGATAATGGAGAAAGGATCTCAGGTAAACCATATTATTGACAAGAGGATCAGCGATCATCTATCCTTTATTGAAGGGCTTTCAAAGGAAAAAAGGGAGAAATGCTATACCAATAAACCACATGGTTTTCTGGTTAAAACACGTCAGGAAACTGCTTTAAGGATTAAGCGGCTAAAGTCTTTGAGATGTACGGATGTATCTTTCAGCAGTGATTATGAAAACTAACAAAGGCGGTTCAGTTGATTGAATCGCCTTGTTGTATACACATGTTTTCATTTTATCTGGTACTTCAAAATTAATGATTTCTTTTCTGTGCGATGTGGATATTGTTTATTCTATAAGAAACAGAAATCAATCCTCGACTTCTATAGTGAGACCAGTTTTCTTTTTTGTGTAATAAATCATTTTTACGTTGATAACCTCAGGCAATCCAGCCATGGTTTTATAGGTGTCAGGCTTGATAGAATATGCTGTTTCACCTACATATCCGTCTATGCCGGCTGCTTCTTCTTCAGGGGTTGCAAGACGATAATCCTGATTCGTTTTGTCGGCCAGAAATGCAAGAATTGCCTTTTGGACATACATTCCGTTGAAAGTCTTATTGATTACCAAATCATCAACCCAACGCTCAACCATATCCAGATCGATTAGCTGAATTGCTTCTTGAAGATTCTGCAACTGAGCATATATTCTTTTTGCTGCATTATTTATTGCGCCAGGATATTTATCGACATACCATTTACGCCAGTTTTCAATCGTAATGTCCTGTTCGGTAAGAATAAAGTCCGGAAATAATTCTGATAATTGACCTACTTGTTTCGGTCGTGTACCTTGAGCATTTTGATTCGCCCAATTAATCAATTGAGAAGTATATTTAGGGAAATTATAATCTTCAACATTATTATAGTCCTTGATCAGATCATAAGTGATGCTGTACTTCATTGTTATAAATCTGCCTTTCTGCTGCGGATGGTCTTCCGGATTTTCCGGTACTTGTCGAATATAAAATGCCTGACTCCGGCGCGACTGACATCACCGCCTTTAACAAGGTCTTTGACTGCGTTATACTTGTCAGCGACTGATACCACAAATCCTTCAACGGAATTCGGAGCTTCAGTCGGTCCCATCGGCCACATATGCCGCTCGATAATGTCTTCCGTTTTTTCTGGCATCTCACTTACCAGTTCTCTGGCAACCGTTACAGAATCTTTCGGATGCTCTCTGTAGCACTCTTTGTCGGAAGAGTATTTTTCATCCCGCCCGAGCATTCCAAGGTCGTGGCACAATGAAGCGATTACGACGGCCGGGATATCGACATTGACGCGGAGCTTCTTAAGAATATAGCAGAGTCTCAGGCTGGAGGCGGTCACTCTCATTGTGTGATCTCCGACGGTCGACCGGAGGTGGTGTATCTGTTCAAAAGCCTGCTGCATTTCTTCTGAATCGATAATCTCGTCGCCGTAGAGCTCGATATCATTTCTTATTTGTTCTCTTAGGTGTTTGAGATGGTTATTGCTGGTTTCTGGATTTTCATGCGGTTTAGAAGCACTGTTCGAAGTGTTCATAGACTTGTTCTCCCTTCTCGCTTCTTGGTTTTGTGTAATTATATACATGATGTAGGAACGGGTCAACAGATTTCTTTTTATGAACGGCGACTTTCTGACTGATTAGCGAAAAAAGCAGCAGTTGCGACCATATGAATGTCACAGCTGCTGCATTTTTATTCTTGATTTCTGCACTATTAACATCGAACTGATACGATCAGACGACCTTAATCGCCGTCATAATCGTTGTCGGAGTCGCGTTCTAGAATTTTTCCGGTAGCGGCATCGATGTTGTATTCATATTCACTGCCGTCGCTGGTGAATTCAATTTCGTAAATACGTTTACCGTCATCTTCGCCGGGGCTTTGTTTTGTGAACTTCACATCGGCTTCCTTAAGACCGGCGTCTTTCAGCGCGATTTTTGTCGCTTTTTCAGTGCCAATATCTTTTGCGGCTTTTGCTTTTTCTTTTGCTTTTTCTTTTTCGGCTTCAGCCTTTGCTTTTTGCGCTTCGGCTTTTTCTTTCTCGGCTTCAGCCTTTGCCTTTTCCGCTTCAGCCTTTGCTTTCTCGGCTTCAGCCTTGTCTTTTGCCTGTTCAGTCTTTGCAGTGGCAGTTTTTTCTTTGTCCGCTTTTTCCGGCCCGGTACCGCAGCCTGTAAATGCAAATACCAAAGCTACTGCAGCCACCAAGGCAATCAGTTTTTTCTTCATATCCATTACCTCCTAATGATAAAAATACCCGCCGTTGTTTCCGGTATTGAGAATCCGGTGAGTTAACAGACGCTGTTTTACGTTAAAGTCTCAATTTCATATAGACAAACACGTTGGCTGCCAGCAGTTTTGCCGGCGCCTCTTTTTATGGTTTTATGATAATCAACTGACGATGTGTTTTCAAGTGTTTTTTAATGTTTAATTGGGGGACATTTTATAAGCAATTGAGAAGTGTCGGTTAAACACGGGAACCTGTCGGAGAAGGCACGAACTCTGACTGATTCCTTTTTTATTTATGTTGTTGTGTTATGAGTTGTTTTTCGGTACTATATAATATGTAAAACCTTGATAGTGTCAGGCACATCCCAAAAATTAAAAGCAGGCACATATCAAAAAGCAGACCAAACAGAGTTCGCGTTAACCGGATCTGCATGATTATTATCCTTTTTGAAGACGGTATACAGGTAGATATGATGGAAAAGAAAACAAAAACAGTTGCTGTAATGATGAGTTCTTATAATGGGGAACTCTTTATCGAAGAACAGATTAACAGTGTTCTTCGGCAATCTGACGTTGATGTTCACCTGTATATCAGAGATGACGGATCCACTGACAAAACAATCCGCATACTGCAAGAATACTCTGACATGGATAATGTGACCGTTGAATATGGCAGGAATGTCGGTGTGGGAAACAGCTTTATGGATTTGCTCTGGTCGATACCGGATACTTACGATTACTATTCTTTTTGCGATCAGGATGATGTTTGGGAGACGGATAAGCTCATTGCTGCTGTCACCCGGCTCAGTACGGAGTCCGGCTGCGCGCTTTACGCATCCAGCCTTGAGTGTGTGGATATAAATAACAACAGTATCGGGATTAAATTTGAACCGGGACGGGAGTTTGACAGTACGCTGCTTTCAGCTATCTGCAGGAACCAGTGCTTCGGATGCACACAGGTTTTCAATAAGGAATTGTTTTTACTCCTGTACAGCAGAAGACCTGCAAAGCAGCTGCTGCAGACAAAGTTTCATGATGCCTGGGTATCCGTTTCGGCGGCGGCCGCCGGAAGAATCCTGTATGACAGGGAATCACACATCAGATACAGGCGACATGGCAGAAACTATAACAACAGTATGAATCCCGGCAGGGTAGAGAAATGGAAACGCAGATTTTCAAAGCTTATACATCCGAAAAAAGGAATCCCAAGAGTAAAATGGCAAGGGAAGTCATAAGATGCTATCCGGAATATGTGGAGGCTGACAAAGAGGCAAGAATGATATATGCTCTGGCATACCCGCGCAGAATCACAAACATGATTGAATTGATAAAAAACAGAAAGAAGATCATTCCTTTGACAAATGAATCAGGTGCAGGGTTTGTTTTTTATGTGCTTGCCGGATGGATATAGAATCAAAAGAATCGCGTTTACAGACAGGAAGTAGTATTATGGATAAAACAATTGGTAACTTTGTCTTTCATGAAACAAAAATAGAAGGTGTTTATGTCATCGATATGAAAATGCACGGGGATAGAAGAGGTT
>ONJN01000142.1 GCA_900318155.1 uncultured Eubacteriales bacterium | reverse complement strand
TCTCCTGGCAATCCCGCTGCCGACACGCCAGAAATCGGTAATCGGCTTATGGCACCAAAGCAGCTCGCGATATTTCCTCTCATCAAGCTCTGCGATCCGGACGCCGTCTTTATCCGCCGGAACATGCTTCGCGACGATATCCATTGCGATTTTGGCAAGATACATATTGGTGCCTATACCGGCGGTCGCGGTAATTCCCGTTTTGAACAGCACCTCTCGGATCAGGGTCATGGCGAGCTGGTGGGCGGTCATCTGATTCAGCTCCAGATATCGGGTCGCATCGATGAAGACCTCGTCAATGGAGTAGACGTGAATATCTTCCGGGCTGATGTGCTGCATGTATATGGAGAATATCTTCGTGCTGATCTGCTCATAAAGCTTCATCTGCGGCGGTGCAATAATATAAGAGAGTTCCAGTGACGGAACAGCGGCCAGCGCCTCGGCATCAAAGGAAGCCGAGGAAAAGCGGTACTTCCCGGTTTCAGGATCTTTTGGCAGCACACCAAGCTTTTGCGCGTTTCTGAATCGTTCCGCATTGATTTCTTTCACCCGCTGAACGACTTCAAACAGCCTTGCACGACCGGAGATCCCGTAAGCCTTCAGGGAAGGAGAAACCGCCAGACAGATTGTTTTCTCAGTCCTGGAAGCGTCGGCCACAACGAGATTGGTTGTCAGAGGATCACAGTTGCGATCCGCACATTCAACGGACGCATAGAAGCTCTTTAAGTCTATGGCAATGTACGTTCGCATTGCCATCCCTTCCTTTCCACCCTCTACGGGCATTCTACGAACCATCGACCAAAGCGGCTGGCGTGAATAGCACTTGTTTTCTCAAAAAATAAAAGCCGTTCTTCTCCTTTGATGAGAACCGTATAGCAGCCGCCCGAACGTGTACCTTCAAGCACATCCAAGGGTCTGAAATCGCGGATGGCATCAATTTGAAATACGCGCCCGTCAGACCAGATGATCTGCCGCGGCTGCATGTATCCGGTTGGATCGAAATCGGAATTAACCGACACATATACTTTTTTAGGCGGGTGAGTGCGCATTGCAAAACCTCATAGCGGAGAAGCTCATTTCAGATATTTTGTCAGGAATTCCTCCGGCACAGCAGGGAAGAGCGAAGAAAAGCGATCCGTCAGACGGGAGTATGAGTCGGATGATGTCCTATTATAAATTTTACGGCAAAATCTTTGGAATCAGTCATTGTGCAGCAGATGATACTTGCTGACATCCGAATCGGCTGCAATGTCCTGCGCGGGGTTAATGATGCCGACAACGCGGCCGATGATATAGACGGTTTCATCGGTTTCAGAAAAGTCCATAAAGGGATAGGCCGGATTCAAAGAGCGCAGACCGGCTTCTTCATAGACTTTGATGAACTGCTCATTGCCTTTGATAAATGCGCCGACTTCTCCGTGCTTGAGATCCGGGCCCTCAGGAATTGCCTGCACAAGAACCATATCATTGTTGTGATAATCCGGCTCCATACTGTCGCCGTTAACGTGGAAGACATAATCAGCATGCCTTGTCCGTTCCGACGCGTACAGATAAATCGGGGCGGCGGAGTCCTCAAATTCAGTAGGATCGGCGGTACCGGCTGCCAGACCTCTTTCAACATAACGAAGTACAACAATCTCGGGACAGGTATCGGCAATCTGGGCAACTCTCAGATTTTCTGTCAGTATCCTTACCGCGCGCTTGTTCCCCGGACTCAGCTCCCTGAAATGATCTACCAGCTCAAGTTCGTCTTCAGAAAACTGAGGATGCGGACTCTCCATATCAAAAAGCTGATAAGGTGAAATAAAGAGAGTCTCGCAAATTTTTGGTATTAAGTTGATATCCGGCCTGGTGCGCCCGGTCTCCCAATTGCTGATTGCGTTTCCAGTTACACCTAACGCTGAAGCCAGAACCTTGCGCTCCATACCAAGCTTTTCTCTGTAATAACGGATGCGTTCACAGATAATGGGGACGGTGCTTTTCTGAACTTCTTTTCCTGATTTGATGTCAATCACAGAAAACTCATTCTGCTTTGACAGGTCAAATGATCTTCGTGACATATAAGTTTCTCCTTTTTAACCATGAATCGGCGGTAATTCATCTTTGCATGTATTGTAACACAGTAAATAACATATTGCAAGGCCTTATAATGTGAAAAACTGTTCAATCAAAAGATGAGGCATCCTTTCGTCTTTCTTCGGTTTATCATAAAAATGATGCAGGTTACGAATAAAAGAGTTTTTCGATGTTGAAGTTGCTTGGCAGATTTGTTATGATAACCGCGGAGCTGCATGAAGTGCCCGGTCCTTTATGGGGGTCTAAAGGCCAATTCCGATCAAGATATGTTTGCAGAAATGTTGCCATAGATGCGTAAATTCAGAGATTATTTTCCGTTTAACCACTTGCGATCGACAGCAGCCGGAAAAGGGGAGAGATGAGTGATAGATAAAAATCATGTTATTTCGGCGTTCCAGCAGTACACAGCGGCGTATAATCCAACAGACCCGAAGATCAGACTGAAGATCGATCATACCTACCGCGTTGCAGGCCTGTGTTCCAGAATCGGTGCCGAAGCGGAGGCAGATCCAGACCTGAGCTGGCTTTGCGGTATGCTCCATGATATTGGACGGTTTGAGCAGGTCAAACGATACAATACCTTCGTTGATGCGGACTCGGTTGACCATGCCACGCTTTCCTGCGAACTGCTGTTCGATGAGGGCCTGATCGAGTTATTTGCACCTGACCTTGATTCTGTTTCTTTGCATTACCTGGAAACAGCGATAAAGAATCATTCTCTTTACAGACTGCCGCAGGGACTGACTGAGGCTGAAATCATGTATTGCAATGTCCTGCGCGATGCGGACAAAATCGATA
>ONJN01000198.1 GCA_900318155.1 uncultured Eubacteriales bacterium | reverse complement strand
TGGCGCGATCCCCTGCATGGCTTCCCTGACATCATGTCTGACCAGACCGGGTTCAAATTCCAGCGTCGTCAGGGCTGCAACTCCGCCCGTAGTAAAACCGGTGATGATTCCGCTGCTGATCTTTTTCTCCCGGCAGGCTCTCCGCACAGCTTCTTTGAAATCATCGGTCACATCGATCATTCCCATATTTCCTTTTGTGTTATAGGTCTTTGTCATTGTATAGACAGCCATTTGCACCCCCTCGATTAAAATCTTATTATTCAGTCATATTTGTGATTTCGTCTGTTCCCGCCTTTTACTGACTTTTTTCGTATGACCGAAGCTTCAGGCGGATATATTAAGAAACAGGTATGAAGCCGGTATACTCTTTTTCAGGCGGGATCATTGAGCCCGTGCCAGCATATCATCCAAAGCGGTCTCAAACCTTTTATAGCTGAGCCGGCGGAACAGATCGATCACGTATCCTGCGATAAACAGGAGGATACTGTTTAAAATGATGAAGATAAAGTATCCCTTCTGAGACCAGTCATGCCACCAGAATTTGTCAGCAAAGAGAAAGGAAAGACTTATGCAGTTGTAATGGAAAATGTAGATACCGATCGTGGAAACCGAAAGACTCTCTACGGCCTTTGACAATACACCGGAAGGCATTTTTATATTGACGGCGATCAGGAAGCACAAAACAGCAAAAATCAGGGCGCATACGAAAGGCTGCATCACGTCAAGATAGGAATACTGAAGCGGTTTCTTAAAGGATGTCACACAGGAATATCTCCAGCTGTATTCAAAGATAAAATAGGCGGCAAGATAAATCAGGGTATAGAGGGCCAGTTTTTTCGATCTGATTCTGACTTTATACCGGGAGATATATCCGCCCATATAATAACACATGATGAAATGCTCCATCTTGGTGGACAGCCACACGTTCGGTATATATTTTCTATATGATAAAAAGTTGATAAATATCAGGGCAATCACCAGACACAGGTGGTTTTTCTGCGTCAGCTTATTTTCAAATAATTTCAGAATGGGCAGGACAATCAGGATAAAAAGACCGTACACCTGCAGATACCACATATTATCCCCGCTGAACCAGTTGGGAAGATTGAAAATAGGGTGGTAAGTCTCATTAGATAAAGGGAGATATACGTACAGGATAATAAGGTCAATGACAGTACGGACAATTCCATGGAAAAGTATGGCATAGAGGATGTTGGCGACTATACGGATCCTTTTGGGAAATGAAATCTCCCTGCCGAAGAGAAAATATCCCGTGATCATCATAAATATAAGATTTCCACCGTTTCCAAAATGGCCGTAGCAGAAATCCATGACAAGGGAGAGTTTTGAAACCGAGCCGGGAATATTGTTGATCAGATCATAAAAAAAGTGTGTGCTCTTGTCGTATTCCGCGGGAAGCGTAATAAAAAGAGTAGGCGTGTTTTTACTGAAATGATGGAAGATGATAATGCAGAATATAGCGAAGACTCTCAGAAGGTCAAAGTTGGGTTTTCTTTTTTTCAAGTGAATGACTCCTATAAGGGGAAGAACCCCTGCTTGCCGGTTATTGAGTTTTAAGGGTATTCTGCACTGCCCCGTTATTGTAGGGAATCTGCGCGGGAAAGCGCTGAATATCAGATACTTCAGGCGGTATTGTGCCGGATTACACTGAATTGAGCTGTATCATTTTTCTGCGTCTATTCTACTACCTGATACAAGATAGCGCAAACGGCTGCCAGGCCAAAAAAGAAGAACCGGCCAGCCGGTCCTTCGTTCTTATGATACTCAATAAATATCATGTGACGCTCATCTGTCGATTCCGCCTCTAAAGATCTAAGCTTGATGTCGTTTCAATGGATGCCATGACGATCAATAGCTGCTTCACCATCGTCCTTTTCCCTGATAAGCCGGGGAGCGTTCCCTTATTTGGACAGTAAACACACGGTTTCTACACTGCTGGTCCAGGGAAACTGATCGACGCAGATGCCCCTGACAGGGCGGTATCCGGCTGCGATAAAGGCCGGAAGATCTCTGGCAAGGCTGGTAGGCTTGCAGGAGATATAGAGAATATTGTCGACACCGTAGGACAGGATTCGGGGGAGGGCTTTGGGATGGATGCCGTCGCGGGGAGGATCCAGAATGATCGTATCCGGTTTTTCTTCGATCGTATCAAGGACTTTCAGGACATCACCGGCTATAAACTCACAGTTGGACAGACCGTTGTCGACAGCGTTTATTTTGGCGGCTTCCACAGCTTCTTCGACGATTTCTACACCGATGACCTTTGCGGCCGCGGGTGCCATGAGCTGGGCGATCGTTCCTGTCCCGCTGTAGAGGTCATAGACGATTCCCCTGTCACGGCTGGCTTCGGACCCCGCAGACAGATAGCTGCGGGCAGTGTCATAGAGGACTTCCGCGCCGTGGCTGTTGGTCTGAAAGAAGGAAAACGGGGTCACTTTGAAGCGAAGGCCGAGAAGCTCTTCTGTAAAAAAGTCTTTGCCGTATAGGACTTCTGTCCCCTGGTCAACGACCACATCCGCAGGAGAATCATTCTTTGTGTGGAGGATTCCTGCTATGCTGCCTTTCAAAAGCCCCTTGTCCCGGAGCGTTAGCAGGCTTTGAGTAAAACCGGAAAGATCGGGCTGCCGCTGTGTAGTGGTGACCAGATCGACCAGGATCTCCCCGGTAAAAGAGGCTTTTCTGACCAGAAGGTGGCGCAGATAGCCGGTGTGACGGAGTCTGTGATAAAAAGGAAGGGTACCTCTGCTGCCGGAAACGGTGCTTTTATTTGCTGAGTCTTCCCCGAGTCCGGCTGAGGGGGATTGGCAGGAATCCGGGTTTTTATCTTCGGGTGTAACAGAAGCTGTCTGGCAGGACGCGGTGTCCGCAGATGCAGTGTCCGGGGACTCAGTGTCCGGCGATGCAATGTCATGTGAGGTTCCATCTTCAAAAACATTATCCCGGAAATAGTCCAGCGTGGTGCGCAGGATCAATGAGAAATCAGGATCTGTAATGCGGCATCCGTCAACAGTTACGATATCATAGAAGCCTCCCTTTCTGTGCATCCCCAGCGCAAGAGGACCGCCTTTATACTCGTCGCCGAAGGTATATTCCATTTTGTTGCGGTATTCATATTCTTGAGGACTTGGCAGAATTCCCTCGAACCATCTGCTGACTTCCAGCTCTTCTTCAGGGATGCCGGACAGTTGTGAAGCTTGTCTCATGGCGCCCTGGAGAAGGCTTTCAACCTGATTTTTCTTGAGTTCCAGTTCTTCCTCAAAAGGAAGATTCAGATACATGCATCCCCCGCAGCTTCCGAAATGGGGGCAGGGCGCTGTCCTCTCTGAAGAAGCCTTTTCAAGGACTTCCTGCAGCGTACCCTCTGCCTTACCGCGGCGTTTTTTGGAGACGCGAAGACGGATACGCTGCCCCGGCAG
>ONJN01000141.1 GCA_900318155.1 uncultured Eubacteriales bacterium | reverse complement strand
GATTCTGCTGAACCGGAATAACGACCCGTCAGGATGGAAAGAACTATCCACTTCCGGACCAGTGTTTCGATTACAGCAGAGTTGACCTTCATGTCCTTCAGGGACAGATACAGGATATAGCCGAAGTTCAGCACGTTCTGAGAGCGCACCAACGATGAATCGATGATACCGGTCGAGCGGACAATCATCAGATACCGCTTGAAGTTGGTCTCACTGACAAAAGCCTCAACGCCCTCCCGAAGCTGCTGGAAGGAGTCCTGCGCTATGCTTTCCAGATTTTCTCTGGTCTCAAAATTACGTCCAGAGAGCAAACTGACCAGATCGGCGATTTTGCCTCTCTTGAATTTGTGGGTAAAGGAAACACGGAGCACATCGGCATAGTTTGGCACATAGATGTCCTCCTGCTCCTGAACTATCCATTTGATCTTACTCAGGGAAACTGACTTTGCAAAATCAGCATCGTTGCTGATGATCTGCTCATAATCCGAAGGTCTCTGCATGAAGTGGCAGAAATAGTCGATCATCTTCCGGATCTCATTGCCACCGTATTTGTCGTCAGAGGAAATTTTGGACATTGCGAAATCCGCCTGCGACAGCACGACGCCCTGAGAGTTGATGCGGATAAAAATATCCGTAACCTCATCAATGGTTAGCGTCTGGGAAAGCTCGGTGACACCAAGATTGATCCCCTTGATGGACATCAGTTTCATAAGCGTCTTGTTAATCTCCGACTGCTGTCCGTCAAGGTCGTTGATCTGGCAGTAGTTGTTTACAAACTCCCACGCATTAAAGCTGACATCAAAGACCTGTGCAATATCAGGAATCCACTTCACGTCCTTCTCGATAGCTGGGTTGCAGACCTCGAAGACCTCATCAATGGGATTAAAGGCTATCGTGATCCGTTTCTTTTGGTAAGTGGAATCGACCACCTGCTGGCCTACGACCGCAGCCTGAATTGCTGTGATACGTTGCTGGCCATCAATCAGGATCTTCTTACCGGATGATATCTTTCCATCCTTCAACCGAACATCCGGATTCTTCCAAACGATGATGTAACCGACCGGGAACCCCTTATATAGAGAGTCCATCAGGTCACGGACTTTCGTTCCGTCCCAGACGAACGGACGCTGTATCTCCGGGATAGCGATCTCACCGGCTTTGATCGAACTGATAATGTTCTCAACAGAAGTACTGTTTACAACAAACTGTGCCATTTTATCCCCCTACTGTTATAAATCAATGGTTTTCTTTAAAATTCTCCACCTGCTCCATTACTTGACTGAACACTTCGGGACTATACTGCGGAGGGTATCCGTTTTTAACCAAACAAACTTTAATTTCATATTTAAGCTGATTACGTACATTTTGATTATTGAGCCAATCGGCAAAAGACGATTTAAGATCAATAATCTCTTTTATCTTCTTTGCGAGAGATCTACATTTATCGTTGAGTATAATGCCACCAACAGACTTGTCTTCTCCGTATTCAAAATTGAACTTATCTCTTAGCGCCATCAGAATATCATAAAATGCTTTTTCTTCAAATGTAAGTTCCATCTTACGAAAGCTCTCACGGTCAGCCTGCATATCCCTTAGTATCTTCAAGGCTTGTTTTGTAGCACTGTTTATAATCTCCTCGGAGGTATACTCCTGCGCTTCCCCGGCTTCCTCCTCGGAGAGATGACTTCTTCTTTCGTGATAAAAACGTATTGTTTCCTCAAGCATTTCCAGATACTTTTTTGCCGCTGCCTGATTTGTTTTGCTGTATTCTGTTATCTGTTTACGCAGCAGTTTTACAAGCAGTTCCAATTTGGTTGCCGGCATTTTAACATCAGATAAACGTTCGTAATACTCCGGGCTGAAGATATCTTCTTGTTCGCCGTCCTCGAGAACACTCTCCACCTTGTTATACTTAAGCGCCTCTTCGACCATGTGAGAAACCGTTCTGTTCATGCTTTCAGTATCAACCTCGCTTGTGCCGCTCATTTTGCGAACAAAGCCGGCTATTGCCATAAAGCACTGTGCTAATGCGGATTCTTCTTCGGAAAGCTCACCGGACGGCTGGCAAATGTCGTATGCCTTTCTCATACGCCTTACTGTTTTCATAAAATAAGTCTTAAATGACACTTTATGACTTTTGCGTTTTCCTTCAAT
>ONJN01000138.1 GCA_900318155.1 uncultured Eubacteriales bacterium | reverse complement strand
GCCGCGTCCATATTCAGATCATATAAATCGGTCACGATCATATGGGATTCTTTTGTCGTATTCGAATACTGAAAATTTCCCGTGTCCGTCGTGATCGCCGCAAACAGCGCCTCGGCCGTTTCTTTGTCGATCTCCGCTTCCATCGCCTGAAACAGCTTATAAACCAGTTCTCCTGCAGCTGCCGCGCCGGAATCAATGTGATTATAATCACAGATCGTCTCGTCGACCATATGATGATCGATGCAGATCTTCACTTTCCCCTGTAGAAACTTTTCCTTTCTTTTCGGAAAGCGCTTCAGTTCTGCTGCGTCGATGCAAATCGTCACATCAGGATCCCGGATGATCTCTTCATCATCCGACGAATACCCCCGGTCCATAAAACGCAGATTTTCAGCGATTTCATCATCGTCAAACAAAATGTAACAGTCTTTCCCACGCTGCCTTAAAACTCTTGTCAGAGCAGCGGTGGCTCCGACCGCATCGCCATCTGCGTTCTGATGTGTAAAAACAAGGATACTTTTTGCATCATTCAAAACTTTTCCGATTGTCTCAAAACTATCATTCTTCATTTTCTTTCTCACTGCAAATCAGTTATTGTTTTCAGATTCTCCGAGGCTTCTGATCACTTCATCAATACGCCTTCCGTAATCCATCGATTTATCGAGCCGAAACTGAAGTTCTGGTATTCTTCTTAATTTCATCAGGCGGCCGATTTTTTTTCGCATAACGCCCTTTGCGCTGTTCAGACCGTCCAGAACATCCTGTTCTCTTTTCTGACGGGCTCCCTCGTCACCGGACAGATCGAGGACTGTGACATAACAGGTCGCGTAACTGTTGTCTCTTGTCACCTCAACATCCGAAATACTGATCATGCCGGAAAGTCTCGGATCTTTCAGTTCCCGAAGAAGCATATCGCTTATAATTTTTCTGATTTCTTCACCCAGGCGTCCCTGCCTGTAACCTTTTCCCATACTTTTTCCCTCTCTAAATATAACTATATATATCACTTACTTGTTTTCTTTTTCAAATCAGGATGGAAATAGCGATTTCTTCTCTTTGTCAGCTTACCGTACTGAATCGATTGCTGCGGACACCGGTTGATGCATGCGGCGCAGTGTATACATTTTTTTTCTGTCCAGACCGGTTTTCCTTTTTGTATATCAATCACACCTGCCGGACAGATTTCCGCGCACAGTCCACAGGAATCGCAGCAGTCATCAACAGTAAATTTTGAAGTGCCTCTCGTCACGTTATAAACCGGTATCAGGATACGGCTGAGCGCTTTGCTCAGGATTCCCGAGTCGTACGTAACCCGATGATTGAACACGATCGAATCCAGAATGTCCCTGATCCGGTCATTGGAGCGTTTCAGCTGCATCAGCGCAGCTTCCCTGATCGGCACTTTCAGGTAGAAAATACAGTTTTGCGGCATTTTTACGTCGTAAAAAGCTCTGACTTTCAGCCCTTTCTTTTTTAAGGCCGACCGGAAAAGGCTGTCTGCGCCCTGTACAGAAACACCGCAGGTGGCGATCCCGACGATTTCCGGATCGCCGCCGCTGATTTCAAACTGCGCAATAAAATCTTTAACAACTGTCGGCACTCCGCCAAAATATACGGGAAAAACAAAAATTGCTCTTTCTTTTTCACCAAACGAATACTGAAATTCATGATCCTTTAAAGCAGCGGCCATCTCAACAATATCATCGCCGAACCGTTCTTGCGCGGCTTTTGCCGCATGGAATGAATTTCCTGTTCCGCTGAAATAAAATATCATCTCCTCCGACCCCTTTCATTATAATTCGGATGTCTTCAGTTAATCTCTCTGTACTTCAACCATTCTGAAACACTCAATGATGTCATCAACTTTAATATCGTTATAATCTTCGATGCCGATTCCGCATTCAAATCCCTGCATGACTTCTCTCGCATCGTCTTTGAAACGTTTCAGTGAAGATACCTTGCCTTCGTGTATCAGGATACCATCCCTGACAAGCCTTACCTCCGCGTTTCTTGCAAGCTTACCTTCGATGACATAAGCGCCGCCGACAATGCCAACGCCCGGAACCTTAAAGGTTTCTCTGATCGTCGCTTTTCCGAGCATTTCTTCTTTAACATCCGGTTCAAGCATACCCTTCATGGCTGCTTCAACATCGTTTATTGCATCGTAGATTACGGTGTACAGCCTGACTTCAACATTGTTTCTTTCCGCCATGGAAGTGACCGCCGTGCTCGGTCTCACATTAAAACCGAGAATAACCGCATCCGAAGTTTCAGCAAGCATGATGTCGGATTCATTGACAGTTCCGACGCCGGAATGAATTACATTGACCCGTACATCGTCTGTGTTCAGTTTTTCAAGAGAGGCAATCAGGGCGCCTACTGAACCCTGAACGTCCGCTTTGATGATCAGGTTGAGTTCTTTGACTTCGCCCTGCTGGATCTGGCTGAACAGTTTTTCAAGCGACATGCTTGAATTTCTGGCGAGGGTCTCTTCACGAAGCTTGTCCGCTCTGTTTTGAGCGATTTCTCTTGCAGTATGATCATCTTCCACTGCATTGAATGTGTCCCCTGCTTCCGGAACATCGGTCAGACCAAGTACCTCTACA
Source organism: uncultured Eubacteriales bacterium (assembly GCA_900318155.1). GTDB lineage: Bacteria > Bacillota > Clostridia > Peptostreptococcales > Anaerovoracaceae > Aminicella. The sequence goes on along the minus strand of ONJN01000138.1, from coordinate 621 downwards.
GCCGTAGCAGGTCCTGCCTTCTTGATCTTTTTGCCGCGGAAATCCGTCATCAGACGAATCCTTCCGGAGCATGTTCCCGCAACGATACTCTGGCCGGCGCGAATCGTTCCGTTGTTGACGAGCAGTGTCGCGACCGGTCCTCTCGCTTTGTCCAGTCTGGCCTCGATAACCGAGCCGAGTGCCAGTCTGTTCGGGTTGGCTTTAAGTTCCATCATATCTGCCTGCAGCAGGATCATTTCCAGGAGTTCTTTGATCCCTTCTCCCGTCTTCGCGGAAACCGGCACGCAGATGACGTCACCGCCCCAGTCTTCAACCAGAATGCCGTTGTCTGCAAGATCTTTCTTTACCATGTCCGGATTCGCACCCGGTTTATCCATTTTATTGATCGCAACAATCATCGGAACGCCGGCCGCTTTCGCATGGCTGATCGATTCGATTGTCTGCGGCTTGACACTGTCATCCGCAGCGACGACCAGTACTGCAATGTCGGTAATCTGCGCTCCCCGGGCACGCATTGCCGTAAAGGCCTCATGACCCGGAGTATCAAGACAGACAATCTTTCTGTCGTTGACCCGAACTTCAGACGCACCGATATGCTGCGTGATACCGCCAAATTCCTTT
>ONJN01000256.1 GCA_900318155.1 uncultured Eubacteriales bacterium | reverse complement strand
GTAATTGCCCGCTTTTAAGATGTCTTCCGACAAAAGAAAAACCTCCGATTTCTCGGAGGTCTGTGGTGGATGATCAGGGGCTCGAAGAGATTTACACGAGCCTGAAACCCAGTAAGGAGAGGAGGTTGAGCGACGTCATCCTCATCCGGTACTCAAAAAATACTCAAAATAATGTCTTTTTGGCACTTTTCCGGAATACTTCCGAAAGGTGCTTTTATATACCTTTACTCACTTTATTCGATGCAAACAGTTTGAAAGTATTAAAATGAGTCTAACTAGACCATACGAGTAGATAATAGACCGCTCACATATACCCTATGTCTCATGATGGAGAGATCACTATGCGAATTGTCAACGGCTTTTTCGACTTCGCGGAACGTGATACACTCTGCTTATCAATTGTTTCAAGTCAAAGAATCTATAGAATAGAGGAAAATGAGAAGCAGAGAAGTAAGAAAAAGATTAGCTGCCATACTGTTAGCATTTGCAGTTGCCTTTACCATGATGCCTGCAGCGGCAGGCAACCTTGATTCCAACGCAGCAACAGCATACTGGAAGAAACTGAAAGCGAAGGCAACCTCCGAGACAAGCGTAAAGCTGTCCTGGAAGGCGCTCACAGCAGTGCAGAAGAATAAGATAAGCGGCATCGCAGTCTACAGAGACGGCAAGGTTATAAAGAAGCTCAGTAAGACGACAAAGACCTTCAATGACTCAAGTCTGGCCGCCGGCTCGACGCACAGCTACCAGCTAAAGACCTACAAAAAGACTACGAAGAAGGTCAAGATGTACTGGAACAAGAAGACTGGTCAGTGGCAGACTAAGAAGATCAGCGGCGCAAAGACAAAAACGGTAAAGAAAAAAAAGTATAAATACGCGAACAACTCCAAGATCATGAAGGTTACCGCCAGAACCGGCGGGAATGCGGCAGAAAAAGTCCAGATAACGGACTACCGCGGCAATGTAAGGACCGTAAAAAAGAACAGCGCTGACTATAACAACCCACTGTACAACAGAGAGATCGACGGGACTTTTACAAATGAGTGGGGATATGAACTCATCCAGAGACACGGTCTCACATTCTACCCAAATAAAACTGGAACGGTTAAGTACTCGATCCATGTTCTCAATGCGCCGGACAACAAGCTGACGATTGAAATAGACAGACCGGAGTCGTTAGTCACAAAATGGGGCAAGGATCTGTACTCTCCAACATCAGAGCAGGTACCGTTCATTTTCGGCGACCACGGAAGACGTCTTGCAAGTGTCGAACGGATCAGCGGAACAGGAAAAATACGTCTCGCAACCAAAAGCAGCAATCTCCCTAAGATTTCGGCATATTATGCCCAGATAAATCTGTGGCAGATCGCAGGAGCCTGGATTGACACCGGTGCGGTGAACCTTGTTGCCAAGTATGACGGCGAGGTGATCGACCGGTATACGCTGATTATCAACGGGAACGCGGACAGTAATGGACTGGATGTGTATCCGGCTAGCCTTTATAAAATAGGTGTGGACGCAGTTGCATTCTTTGATAACGGCGGATCATTGACTGAACAGGGTATGTGGCCTCTCAGCCAGGAGGAGTATCAGGCCCTGAAAACGGAAATGGGTGATTACTACGCGCATATGAAAGCTATAGAAAGCTACGTGAATAAAAACTACACATATGATCAGTATACTTGCTGGGGTGGCGCATTCATACTTAAATACTACAGCATTTTAGCGCACGGTATCTATGGAGACTCATGCCAGAACGACCCGAGCAATCCGGATCATCTGTCATTCAGGCCGGACTATGCATGTGAATCGGGCGATTATGACCTGTGTTTCCAGACAAACGGACATCACGGAAGTGACTGTAACTGCCCAAACTGTAAATAGGCTGGGATAAAATAGAGACAAACCACTAAAGGGGGCTTCGACTCCCCTTTTTTATGGCGAAAAAGGATCTTTCCGGGTTCAATTCCCGGATTTGGGTGCAACTTTGGGTGCAACCTTTTTGCTCCAAAAAACTTCCCGAACGCATTTTTTATGCGAATAAAAAACCGCCAGACCTTGTGAAATCTAGCGGTCTTTGGTGGAGCACCAAGGGCTGTAGTAGAACTTTTGTTATCAAAATAGCGTTCTATTTCTGCTGCTTCGCGCTTGGTTGTCTTGTTCTT
>ONJN01000137.1 GCA_900318155.1 uncultured Eubacteriales bacterium | reverse complement strand
GATCATGGCGATGATGTAGGCGGACAAAGTGCCGATCGCTGCTCCTTTGACGTTTATCCAGTGAACGCTGACTAACGCGTAGGTGATGACTATTTTTCCGAGGCAGCCGAAGGCCAGGTTTCTGACAGGAAGCATCTGTTTGCCGACAGCCTGCAGAACACTGGTAGATGTCTGCATGATTGACAGGAAAACGATGCCGACGGCCATGATTATCAGAATAGGCGCGGCGTCCGCGCAGCTTTCCGGACGAGTAAAATACAGCAGCTTCAGGATCGGTTCAGCTAAAACGATGAGTCCCACTGTGCAAGGGAACGCGACGACCATGGTTGTCCGGTATCCTGTGTTGACAGTGTCTCGCAGGGACTCCATTTCATTTCTTTTGAAACGGCTGGAAATTGCCGGTACCAGGCTTATGGAAACGCCTTGTGTCATGATCTGCGGAAAAGCGATTAACGGGCTGCAAAAAGATCCGAGAAGGCCGTACAGATATTTGGCCGTTCTGTGATCCCAGCCTGTGTTTTCCAGAACGCGCATAATCAGTCCGGTGTCGATCAGGTTCATTAGAGGGAACATTTCTGTACCGATAATGATCGGAACCGCGATAACAATGATTTGTCTCGCAAGATCACCAGACTTCTCGACTGTCTGATTACCATTGATGATCTTATTATTGAACGCTCTGCGTTTTGACAGAAAGATCAGGAAAATCACCAGAAGCCCGACTAATGCGCCTGCGGATGCGCCGAATGATGCGCCGGCTGCCGCAATGACGGTTCCTCTGTGCATGACCTTCAGAAGAACGGCGGCAAGTGTCAAACCGACGACAACGCGCGTCAGCTGTTCCGAAATCTCGGAGATTGCTGTCGGGACCATGTTTTGCTGACCGTTAAAAAAGCCGCGGAATGCTGAAAATATCGGTACGATCAGGAGTGCAGGCGAGATCGCCTTCAGCGCCGGGCCGGCTCCCGGATTATGCGAGTAGTGAATCGCCAGCCAGTCTCCGCCGAAGAAGCAGATGGAGAATGAGACGAATCCGATGCAGAACATAATCACCAGTGCGACGCGGAATACCTGTTTTGCGTTCCGATATTCATTCACCGCGATTCGTTCGGAAACCATTCTCGAAATTGCGATTGGGATGCCTGCCGTAGCCAGTACGAGCAGGGCACCGTAGATCGCATAGGCGACGGTGTAATAGGACATGCCGACAGCACCCAGCCAGTTGTTGAGCGGGATCCGGAACAGCGCGCCGAGAATTTTGATCATTAATCCGGCGCCGGCCAGGACGGCTGCTCCTTTAATAAAACGATTATCTTTTTCCATATATAAACCTTTCACGATATCAATCAGAATCTTTATTTCATGACCGAAAACTTTTTGACTGTGTTATTATAGCGCATTAAGACGCCGAGGTTTGCGTAGAAATAAGAGAATTTCTCCTGTTTTTTGATTTCGACAAGCCCCGACTTGACCAGCTTTTTCATATGCTGAGAAATCGTTGCCTGCGCGTAGTCAAAGTCTGCCACGAGGTCTTTGGTACAGATGCTTTTCATTTTGCGGTTACACTGCATGATATGGCGAAACAGCTGAAGGCGCACAGGGTGCGCGAGCGCATCAGACACAGTCGAGATCAGTTCATAATCGAGGCCGGTTTCGTCCGTAAAATCTTTTTCTTTTCTGATTCTCATGAAGTATGCTCCTCCGTTATAGTATTAAAGGCCGGAAATGTCAATTTCCGGGATATCACAGAGACACTCTCTGATCACAGCGGCAATTTTCCGGCAGCCGCCGGTGTTTTCAGATTCGATGTTGAGCGGCATGATCGGATCATGAAGTGATTTCCTGAGCAGGAACCATCCGTTCAAATCGCCGGAAAACGCGATGCGGATACCTTCATAGTTCGGTTCAACAACGGTAATCCTCACCTTTTCCGCCGGGATGCCGGTGGTATACGCCGGATCGTTTTCCGTGATCCGTATTTTCAGAGTTTCTATAATACGGTCTCCCATTGCGCTGAAATCATCCGCATTCAGCGGCATTCGGATCTCAATAGATTCCTCTGGTTCCCTGAGACCGGCGATTACGGAAGAAATGTTCTTTCCTTCTTTATGGAGAAGCGCGGTTTTAACAACGATCTTTGCCGCCAGGTAAGCACCGTCGTCCAGGAAATAGTTATCCTTAAAAGCACAGTGTCCGGACGTTTCAATGGCGAGCTGTGAGTCTTTTCCCTCTGCGTTGAGTTCGATCGATTTATTGATAACGTTGCGGTAGCCGCGTTTATAACGGAAATGTTTCACGTGCAGCTCGTTTTCAAGAAACTCAGTTAATTCGTTGCTGGTAATGCTGTCTGTGACGACAAAGGTTCCCGGGTTGTCTTCCGCGATCAGTGCGGCGGCCATCGCCACGATGCCGTTGCGGCCGATTTCACGTCCGTTTTCATCGACAGCGGCGGACCGGTCGACGTCAGTATCAAAGATCAGGCCGAGGTCGCATCCCCCTTCCAGCACGGCTTCCCGGATCGAAGCCATTGCTTCCTTATTCTCTGGATTCGGCACGTGATTCGGGAAATTCCCGTCCGGATCGAGATAGCGGCTTGCGGATACGTCAGCTCCGAGCGGTTCAAGTACACTCGACGCGAAAAAGCCGCCCGCACCATTTCCAGCGTCGACCGCGATTTTCAGTCCTGCCAGCGGTTTTTCCGAACCAACTGCATCCTGGATCAGTGTACGGAGATGTTCGGAATAATCCTTCATCAGGTTCGCGTAATTCATAAAGTGCTCGATTGTCGGTTTCAGCTCAGCCAGCCTTCGATCGTCGGCCGCGATATTCAGTATGGCCGAAATATCGGTTTTTTCAAGGCCTCCGCCAGAAGTAAAAAATTTCATGCCGTTCCGGTTATACGGGAGGTGGCTTGCTGTGAGCATAACCGCACCGTCTGCGCGATAATTTTCAAATAAAGTCGACATGAACATAGCCGGGGTAGAAGCAAGACCACAGTTGTAGATTGTAACACCGTAAGGCGAGATCGCTTCCGAAAACGTTTCAATCAGATCGCCTCCGGAAAGCCGTGAATCGCGTCCAATGCTGACTGTCAGTTCGCCCGTATCTTTCCCCGTTTTTTCTTTGAGCCAGAGAAGAAAGGCTTTGGCAATTCGTCTGACTGCAGTTTCGTCGAGGTTCACATTCTCGCCGGGAACTCCGGCAATTGCGACACCCCTGATGTCGCTTCCGTTCTGGAGTTCGCTGTAATTATACTCTGCCATAACGGTACCTCCTTTTTGTTTTGTATATGAATGGCCGGTTTTCCGACCGGTATTTTCATTTACTTGATTATATACCATTTAAACGATCCGTGAATAAAAAAATATCTTAACACCGAACAAAACGTATTTTTTATGTCTGAAAATGAACCCGAGATCAGTTGAAGAGTCAGAAATCGAAATTGAAAAATGAACAAATGTAATGATTTCCTGATCGCAGGAAAGGTTCTTGTTCATAATTACGGCAAACGGGTGTATAATAAAAAAAATAGCAGAATAACGTAATGATAAACAGGAAGGATTGATTATAGCTATGTATCATGAAATGATAATTGCCGGGCATAAACGGCAGCTGCCGCTTTTCCCTATTACGGATGATCTTTATATCGCCGGTTTTGTTATGTTCGGTGATGTAGAAATTACGATTGATGCAGCAAGCGAACTGCTTGCAAAAGCGCCGGACTTTGACGTAATAATCACTGCCGAGGCAAAAGGCATCATGCTGGCCTATGAGATGGCAAGACAGGCAGGCGGGGCTGACTACGTCGTTGCGAGAAAAGGGCCGAAGCTGTACATGAAGAATATCATCGAGACCGAAGTCGATTCCATCACAACGGATCACATTCAGAAGCTTTGTATCGGAGACAATGAGGCTGCGTTATTGAAAGACAGAAAAGTACTGATCGTGGATGATGTTATCAGTACCGGAGAATCGCTCAGATCGATCGAGACGCTGGTAAATCAGGTCGGCGGTAATATCGTCGGAAAAATGACCGTCCTCGCGGAGGGTGATGCGGCGGACCGCGACGACATCATCTTTCTGGAGAAACTTCCGTTATTTAACGCAGACGGAACTGTAAAATAGCTATTCAGACGCATTTTTCCGGATTCGGACAAAAGAAGTGTTGTAAAAGAGCTGATCCCTTTGGCGATACTTATTGCAGGGGCGAGGCTCTTTCTGATTCTGGGTTGTTTGCGCAGATTTCTGAATGTGTAATCTGACTCGAAAGTCGGATTATGTACCTGCGCAGAATCTATAGCCTGCAGGGAAAGAACACTGAAATATTATTGAAAAACGGGAGGGGTATAAATGTCTGCAACATTAGTAATAATGGCTGCGGGGATCGGAGCTCGCTATGGCGGGGTAAAGCAGCTGGAGCCAGTCGGCCCCAGCGGAGAGATTATTATTTCCTATTCTATACATGATGCGATCCGTGCCGGATTTGACAAAGTCGTTGTCATTCTTCGGCGGGATATCAAAAGCGATTTTGATTATGTGATCGGAAATCGGCTGAACACGATCTGCCGTCAGTACAACGTTGAACTGAAATATGCGTATCAGGATTTGCGAGATCTTCCGAATGGTCATCAATTGCCGCCGGGCCGTACAAAACCGTGGGGCACGGGCCAGGCTGTTCTCGCCTGCAGAGACATCGTTCAGGAGCCTTTTGTCATAATCAACTCGGATGATTACTACGGATCCGGCGCGATGGAAATAATGTATCGGGCTGTTCAGAATCTCGATCCGAATCGTGCCGATCAGCTGTGCATGGCCGGATACGTCCTGAAAAACACGCTGAGCGATAACGGCAGCGTAACGCGCGGCGTCTGCGAAGTCGACGGTGAGGGAACGCTCCTCAGCATTGTTGAAACATGTGGGATCACCAGACAAAGTGATGGCCGGATTTTTTATGAATCGTTTTCCGGGTGTCCGATACCGATCGATCCGGAATCGATCGTTTCCATGAATATGTGGGGTATGTCGCCCGCGTTCATGGATCGTCTGTACAATGGATTTGACGAATTCCTGCAGCGGATAGAGGACAAAGCGTCTGCGCCCGGACCGGCACCGCCGGCTGAAAAGAACCAGTTTCAAAAAACAGTGGAGTTCCTGATACCGGAATTCATCGGGTATCTCGTCAAAAAAGGCGAAGTTACTGTAAAAGTACTCGGAACTGAAGAACAATGGCTCGGCGTCACTTACCGTCAGGACCGTCCTAAGGTCGTGGAAGCGTTTCGCTGTCTCATTAAAGACGGCCGGTATCCGGAAAATCTCTATGAGAGCATGCGGAACAGCGATCAGACATACGGGACAAAGATCGGACACAATTAAATATTTCTTTACATAAAAGGCCGCCGCGCGTTAGGTACAGGCGGTTTTTTGCAGTCTGAAAACCCAGTGTCTGACGCGAGGATGGTCGTTATATGTGTACTGAAAATCAGACTCGATTATTTATCGGCAGCAACATTTCTGGTATACTTACAATATCTGGTTGTATTCGTAATTGAACGGAGGAATTCCCTATGGCAAAAAAAGAGCGCAAAGGCGATAATCAGAAACTGAAAATGCTTTATCTCGCGAAGATTTTTTCAGAAGATACCGATGATTTCCATTCACTCACCATGCCGCAGATCATAGAGAAGCTTTCTGACTATGGTGTAAACGCAGACCGCAAAACACTTTATTTGGATTTTGAAGAGCTCCGCCACTTCGGTATGGACATCATTGCTGTCAAAGAGGGCCGCAGCTGTTACTATCACCTGGGTAACCGCGACTTCGAGCTGCCTGAACTGAAGCTCCTCGTGGACTCGGTACAGTCCGCCAAGTTCATTACCGATAAAAAGTCAAAGGAACTAATTAAAAAACTGGAAGCTTTGGTCAGCAAATACGAAGGAAAACAGCTGCACCGTCAGGTGGTTATCGCTGGCAGGATCAAGAGCATGAACGAGAGTATCTACTATAATGTAGATAAGCTGCACGAAGCCATCGGCGTGGACAGCCAGATACGCTTCAAGTATTACCAGTGGAATGTCGAAAAAGAGATGGAACTGCGTAAGGGCGGCGCGTGGTATCAGATCAGTCCCTGGGGGCTTATGTGGGATGATGAGAATTATTATCTCGTAGGCTATGATGACGGGGACGGCAAAATCAAACATTACCGTGTCGATAAGATGCTTCGCATCTCTGTCACCGATGATCGCCGCGAAGGAAAAGAGCCATTCAAAGCCTTCAACATGCCCCGGTACACCAAAAGCCTCTTCGGTATGTACGGCGGTGAGGAAGCAAGAGTTACCATTGAAGCAGAGAACTCTATGGTCGGTGTGTTGATCGATCGCTTCGGAAAGGATATCTTCATCGTGCCGGTCGATGAGAATCATTTTCAGACTGTCGTTAATGTCGCGGTCAGCAACCAGTTTCTGGGATGGATCATGGCGCTGGGCGACGGGATTAAGATCATCGCTCCGGATTCTGTTGTGAAGCAGATGAAGGCAGAGATCAAACGGCTTTCAGAACAGTATGATGTTTAATAACAATTTTACAAGCGTTTTTTTTCGTCTGCCGGACTCAAAGTCTGTTTTTTAGTACAGGACATCTGATAAATTAAATTACAGGCAGGAGGACAGTAGTATCTGCATCTCCTTTTAGTTTGATTTGCGGAGGTGGTCATATGGCAGACAAAAAAGATTTTGATTCAATCATACGTGAAATCACTGGTGAACTAACCGGAGATTTTAAAATCGATATTGCTTATCTGAGGGATCAAATGGAAAAATATAAGGATCATGAGATGGGAAAAGAAATTGTCCGTGCATGCGGCAGGCTTATGTATGAACTGATACCTGATGATGATAAAGAGAGTTTTCAAAAAGTAATTAATAATACTGCCACCGGCACAGAAGCCACCCTGGAAGAAGTGCGCTTCAATATTTATAAAAAAGATTTCGGTAAAGCATTACAAATTATTGAAGCTTTGGTCATCAAAGTGGAAGATATGAATGCTTTTGAAGACGACCAGGTCAGTGAGTACCACGTATTTGATGAATTTTTCGAGGAGATCCTGTATAAATATCGTGCGAAGCCAGAAAAAGATGTTCGTCGGGCACAGATCCCGTATACAGATATCTATATGTTATACGGAAGCCTGCTTTTTGAATTAGAAAGAATACCCGCAGCACAGGAGGCTCTCAGGAAAGGTTTGCGATGGAATCCGGTCAGTTTCAGAATTACGGCCGAATACATTGAAACCTATAAAGTAACAGGTGATCTGGAACAGTTTTTCTCCTTAACCAGAGATGCTTTTAAAATTGCTTTTCGTTCGGCAGATGTCGCTCGATGTTATCGGAACCTTGGCTTCTATTTTGTGGAAAAGGAAATGTGGTCAGAAGCCATTGCCTGTTATCTGCTCAGTATGCCGTATGATAGTGAATCAAAAAATGCACAATCGGAGTTGTATTATATTAATGTAAATACAGACGGACAAGTTTCCGAGCCAACAATGGATCAGATAAAAGAATATGGTGAAGAATATGGTTTTCCGGTCGGAGCTGATGAAGACATTATTGGATTATCATTTTTTTATGGAAAACATTTCCTTGAGCAGAATGAGCCGGATATTGCTCGCTATCTTCTCTCGATTGCCTATGATCTCACCGATGACGACGAGATTGCCGAAATGATTAACAAGATTTCAGAGCCAGGCTTTTCTCGCTTCAGCTGAAGATAAATCAGAATGTGCTTTAGTCTGAAGTAAAGATTGTGTGGCTTGCAGACTGATTATATTCAGTAATCT
>ONJN01000134.1 GCA_900318155.1 uncultured Eubacteriales bacterium | reverse complement strand
GAGAATTACGGACAGGGTTCATCCAGAGAGCATGCGGCGCTCGTACCGCTTTACCTCGGTGTGCGCGCGGTCATCGCGAAGAGCTTTGCCCGTATCCACGCGGCAAATCTGATCAACGCGGGAATCATGCCGCTGACCTTTGCCGATCCTGCCGACTACGACAAAATCGATCAGAACGACAAACTGGCGATTGACGGCATTGATGAAGGTTTTGAGAGCGGACAGTTCAGGCTGATCACAAAGAACGGTGAAGTTACTGTAAACGGTGTGTTCACAGACCGTCAGAGAGAAATGCTCCGCGCGGGCGGGCTTTTGAAGGCCGTGGCCCGGCAGTAAGTGGAAAATCCCGGCGGATGTGAAATGTATCGGCAGCTTCCCCGGCGTCGGAATGGGAAAAGACTGAATTTTTCGTGGCCCTCCGGCATTCCGGACAAACCAGAGCCGCCGCGCGGGCATAACATATAAAGAAAGGAGCGGGCGTGTTTTGTCAGAGAATGCGTCCGGGATAATCAATGAATAATAACGAAAACGGAAAAAAGGACAGCCTGAAAGCGCTGATCAACGACAGTATCAAGGAACTGAATGAGATGGCCGAAGTCAGCGACGCGAACGGCCAGTTCAGAAAAATCATCATGGATCAGCTGAGCAGGGTCATGACGATGGAAGAAAACGCAGATAACGCCAAGGATTTTGCGGCGCTTGAACAGATCACGATCGGCATCTGCCCGGGTGACGGTATCGGCCCGAGCATTTCCGAGCAGACGCAGCGGGTTCTCGAGCACCTTCTGAAGGATGAACTCGCGAGCGGCCGCATCGTATTTAAGCAGATTGAAGGGTTGACAATCGAAAACCGGCTCCAGAAGATGGAACCCGTTCCGGCGGATGTCCTTGAGGAAATCAAGACCTGCGACGTTCTGCTGAAAGGACCGACCACGACGCCAAAGGGCGGAAGCCTTGAAAGCGCCAACGTTTCACTGCGCCGGAACCTGGACCTTTACGCGAATGTGCGCCCGGTACAGGTGCCGGAAGAAGGAATCGACTGGATCTTCTTCCGTGAAAACACGGAAGGCGAGTACACGCTCGGCAGCCGCGGCATTGAAATCCCAGGGAAACTCTCGATCGATTTCAAGGTCACAACGGAGCCGGGGACAAAGCGTATCGCCCGGGCGGCTTATGAATACGCCGTCGCGAACGGAAAAACCAGTGTCCAGATCGTCACCAAAGCGAACATTATGAAGAAAACGGACGGCAATTTCTCCAGAATCTGCCATGAAGTCGCCGTCGATTATCCGACGCTGAAGCTGGAGGACTGGTATGTCGATATTATGACGGCCAAGCTTCTCGATAAAACAAGAAGAAGCGACTTCCAGGTCTTTGTCCTCCCGAATCTCTACGGCGATATTATCACCGATGAAGCGGCCGAGATTCAGGGCGGCGTCGGAACGGCGGGAAGCGCCAACATCGGCGACCAGTACGCAATGTTTGAAGCCATCCACGGTTCCGCCGACAGAATGGTCGAAGACGGCAGAGCGCAGTACGCGAACCCGGCAAGCCTGATGAAAGCGGCCTCCATGCTGCTTCGACACATCGGCTTCACGGACAAAGCCGACAGGCTTGAAAACGCGCTGAACATCTGTTGCGAGACCGAGAAAAAGGTCGTCATCACCGGCCGCGACGACGGCGCGACCGGAGGCGAATTCGCCGACTACCTGATCAGCAAGCTGTGATCAGTAAATCCTGATATAGTGAAACTGCAAAAACGCCCCGCGCCCGGATTCGCCCGGCCTGCGCGGCGGCGTTTTTTATCAGCATCAACTCGCGTAGCCTGTTTCCGCGTACTGTGCGGCCGACTCCGCGCTTTGCGCGGCAGGGTCTGTCTTTTGCATGGCGGGATCCCGCGTTTTGCGCGGCTGGCTTCGTGCATTGTACGGGCTGAGCTCAGAATGAAAGGAACGATAATGAAAAAAACACAAATAAATGAGAACGCGGCACGATATAATACAGCCAGGAAGTGTCTTATTTTCTGGACACTTTTTATCGGGATCGGCGCAGTTGCCGGCGCCCTGGGTATGATTCTTGATCCGAGCGGAAAGAGCATGCATATGGATGAAATGCTTCCTTATTTTAAAGCGTTGCCTTTTGCAGACGTGCTTTTTAAGGATTTTTTGTTTTCGGGCTTTGCCTTGCTGATCGTAAACGGCCTGACGAACCTTACAGCCGCAGTACTTTTGCTGAGAAAGAAGAAACTTGGCGTGATTCTGGGCGGGATCTTCGGCATCACCCTGATGCTCTGGATCTGTATTCAGTTCTATATGTTCCCGATGAACTTCATGTCCACGATCTACTTTATCTTTGGCATATGTCAGGCTGTTACCGGCTATGTGGCATGGGTGCTGATGAAAAAGG
>ONJN01000194.1 GCA_900318155.1 uncultured Eubacteriales bacterium | reverse complement strand
TTACATCCGCTCCGGCGCTTTCACACCGAGGAGTGCGAGGCCGTTCCGGACGGTGTTTCGCGCGGCGATCGTCAAAGCGATCTTGGCATTCTTCTCGTCTTCATTGTCGGTCAGGATATGCTCATCATGGTAGAACTTGTTGTATGCCTGCGCGACATCGATGATATGACGTGTGACGATCGATGGCTCATAACGGTCCGCAGCGTCATGGATGACCTGCGGATAGGCGTTGATCAGTTTGATCAGCGTGTACGCGCTGTCGGAGGTCAGATATTTAAGATCCAGATCGTCCACGGATTCCGCCGCGCGGACGGTTTCTTCACCGGCCTTGCGCAGGACGCTGGAGCAGCGCGCGTGCGTGTACTGTACGTACGGGCCGGTCTCGCCGTCAAAGTTCAGAACCTGATCCCATTTGAAAACGTAGTCTTTGATGCGGTTGTTGGACAGTTCATTGAACACAACCGCGCCGACACCGACATCCCGGGCAACGGAATCGATCATATCCTGATCGGCGTCCGGATTCTTTTCAGCGATGATGATCTTTGTCTTCTCGATGGCCTGCAGGAGCACGTCTTCCAGGAAGACGACGCGTCCTTTGCGGGTGGACATAGTGCCCTCTTCCAGGCTGACCATGCCGAACGGTACGTGAACGCAGTCTTCCGCCCATTCAAAGCCCATCAGCTCGAGCACTTTCCAGAGCTGCTTAAAATACAGATTCTGCTGGGAGGCGACAACGTAAATATTCTTATAAAAATCATAATGCTCTTTTCTGTACACGGCGGTCGCGATGTCGCGCGTGCAGTATAAAGTTGTCCCGTCAGACTTTGTGATCAGGGCCGGCGGCAGGTCAAACTGATCCAGCATGACGACATTGGCGCCCTGCGATTCGATCAGAAGTCCTTTGTCCCTGAGTGCGTCGATGTGCTGCTGCATCATGTCGGAATACATGCTTTCGCCGTCGTACGCGTCAAAATCGATGTCCAGCAGATCGTAAACGCGGTTGAATTCCTTCAGGGAAACGTCGGTAAACCACTGCCAGAGGCGGAGTTCATCTTCGCCGCCGTGCTCCAGATCGTAGAAGGTTTTGCGCGCTTCTTCGTCAAGTGACGGGTCTTTTTCGGCTTCTTCATGGAACCGGGTGTAGTAGCTGAGCAGTGTGCGGATCGGGTCGCGGTTGACGTCGTCGTCGTTGCCCCAGTGGCGGTACGCGCAGATCATTTTGCCGAACTGTGTGCCGTAATCGCCCAGGTGGTTCGTACGGACAACATTGTAGCCGAGCGCCGAATAGATCTTGTATATGGAATTTCCGATCACGGTGCTTCGGATGTGGCCGATGTGGAACGGTTTGGCGATATTCGGCGATGAAAAATCAATGACGATCGTCCGGCCTTCCCCGGATGTATCCGTTCCGAAGCGGTCCCCTTTAAGCGCCGCCGTAAGCGTCGGCCGGATGATCTGTTCTTTTGACAGAAACATGTTCACGTACGCGTTGACCTGTTCTACTTTTTCAAACAAAGGATCGCCCTTGATGCCTTCCGCGATGTCGGCCGCGATCATCTGCGGCGCTTTGCGGAAGATCTTTGCCAGCCGGAAGCACGGGAACGCGTAATCTCCCATCTTCTGATCCTGCGGCACTTCAACAATATCCCGGACCATCTCCGGGTCTGCATCCGGAATCGTTTTCGCTATGATTCCGGCAATTTTTTCTTTGAAATCGATCATCTTCCTTTTCCTCTTCCTTTTCCGCCCGGTCTGCGTCTGACAAAAGACATCCGTCATCCAAGCCGGTACTTCTTTCTACTCATTTTATATGTTTTATATGCAAAATGTCTGAATTTCCCTTTACTCTGCGGGTTGCGGCCTCCGGTCAGAATCCTGTCCGCGCGGAACTGCACGACCGCCGGTTCAAAACCCGGCCGCGGGCCTCCCTAATTCTTTTTCATTTTGACCATAGTGACGCCTTCGCCGCCCTCGTTGTACTTTCCGGCCCGGAAGGACTCGACATGCCTGTTTGAGCGCAGGTATTTCCTAAGTCCCGACTTCAGAATCCCTTCGCCACGCCCGTGAATAATCGTGACCTCCTCCAGGCCGCTCAGATACACGTCGTCAAGGTACTTCGCTACATCCATACGCGCGTCGTCAAAACTCTTTCCGCGCACGTCGATCGACTGCGAGACTCTCTGCGGCCGGTAACTGCGATAACCGCCGGCAGACACCGTCTTCTTCTTCCGCGCTTTGCCGGATCCGTCATTGATCAGCATGATGTCGTTCAGGCCGATCTTCATCTTCATGATTCCAACCTGCACCATGACCTCATCCTTCTCATCCGGCAGCGACAAAAGATCACCGTTCTGATTCAGTGACAGCACTTTCACCGGATCGCCGACCGCGAGCTGCGACACGTCGACCGGGTTGCTGTTCACCCGCTGCACAATGCGCTCCGCGTATTTTTCTTCCTTCTTCCGCAGCTTGTTCTTGCTTTTAGCGAGATGTTTGTTGCGTTCGCCGAGGCTGTCCATCTTAGAGATCTTATTCAGCTCTTTCTGGACGTCGTGCGCGGTGTCCCGCGCGTCTTTCAGAATGCGGCGGGCCTGCTGCCGGGCCTCCGCTATGATTTTCTCTTTTTCTTTTTCCAGGCGTTTCCGCTCTTTTTCAAACGCTTCGCGCTCCTGCTTCATGGAAGCATTGATGGCCGCCGCCTCGTCTCTGTCCTCGGCGGCCTTTCTTTTGTCCTCGTCGATCGCAGTGATCACATCTTCAAATTCAATGTCGCCGCGCTCCAGGAACTGTCCCGCCCGGTCGATCAGTTTATCAGGCAGACCCAGTTTTCTTGAAATCTCAAACGCGTTGGAACGCCCCGGCACGCCGATCGACAGCCGGTATGTCGGACTCAAAGTTTCAACGTTGAATTCCATGGAGGCGTTTTCCACGTTCGGCGTAGATATTGCATACTTTTTCAGTTCATTGTAATGTGTCGTCGCGACCGTATAAGCTCCCCGCGAGAGAAGCTCTTCCAGGATCGAAATCGCCAGCGCGGCGCCTTCGGTCGGGTCGGTGCCCGCACCCAGCTCATCCAGCAGCACCAGCGTCCGCTCGTCCGCCTTCTGAACAACAAAGACGATGTTCTTCATGTGTGAGGAGAACGTGGACAGGCTCTGTTCGATGCTCTGTTCGTCGCCGATGTCCGCAAAAATATACTGATAAACCGGGATGCGGCTCTCTGATGACGCCGGAATATGCAGACCGCTTTGCGCCATCATGCACAGAAGCCCGATTGTCTTCAGCGTCAGCGTTTTGCCGCCGGTATTCGGGCCGGTGACGACGAGTGTGCGATAGTCTTTGCCGAGTTCGACACTGACCGGAACAACGGTCTCCATATTCAGTAAAGGGTGACGCGCATCGATCAGGTCAAGATACCCGGAACGGTCGATTTTCGGCTCTTCCGCCTTCATTTTCTGAGACAGTCTGCCCTTTGCCATAATGAAATCGAGCTCCGTCAGAAGCTTCTGATTATTGCTCAGGTCGTAGTACGCCTCGCCGACGCGATCCGAAAGTTCGCTCAGGATCCGCGCGATCTCCGCCTGCTCGGCCAGATGCAGCTCTTTCAGCTCGTTGTTCATGTTTACGATCACCTGCGGTTCGACAAAAAGTGTCGAGCCGGCCTTTGACTGATCGTGAACGATTCCCGGGAACCGATGCCTATGCTCGGCTTTAACCGGAATGACGTAGCGCCCGTCCCGCATCGTGACGATCGCGTCCTGCAGGTACATCTGATTGGTCGTGCTGCTGACCATTCTCTCGAGACGCCTGCGAATCTCCGCGTTCTGCGTGATGATGCCGCGCCGGATGCGGTGAAGCTCCGATGACGCGTTGTCCGCCATCTCGTCTTCCGACAAAATGCAGCGGTCGATTTCGCTTTCAAGCTTCGGGTGAAGCGCGATCAGATCCGTCAGCGCGCGGATCTGCGGGAGCTCCGGCAACTCGCCCTTCATAAAGGAAGTGACGTTTGACGCGATTTTCAGATCCCGGTGAACTGACAGGAGCTCCTTCATCGACAAAGTACCGCCTTTTGCGGCAAGGCCGGCCGGTCTGGTAATGTCCTGCAGCCCCTCAGTCGGAAGTGAACCTTTATGCACAATAAGGTCAACCGCTTCCGTGGTTGACCTCAGGCTTTCCGAAATGACACGCACATCACTGCCCGGCTCGAGTGCCGCGGCCATCTGCCGCGACATCTCCGATCCGGTTTCTTCTTCCAGCATTCCGATGATTTTATTAAATTCCAGAATTTCAAGTGCTTTTTTATTCATGATTAACCGTCATTACTCAGTTTTTCGAGCTCGCTTTTCAGCTGGATGTTCTCCATCTGAAGATCAAAAACAGAGTTCTCAAACTCCGCGCACTGCTTCTCCAGTTCTTTGTACTGCTGGCTCAGTTCTTCACGATCTTTCTCGGCCCGTTTTACTTCTGCCTTCATTCTTTCAACTTCTTTTCTGGCATCTGCGATCTGAGTTTCATGATCCTGTGTTCCACTCTGGATGCTTTCCATCTCAGTCCGCATACGTTCCATCTTATCCATCGCGTCAAAATATTCATCCGCGATGTTCAGACATGTCAGTGCCTGCACGACGCTGTTGCTGCTCTTTTCTGTCATTTTCGCAATCAGACGCCGTCTGCTGTCAACATATTCCGCGATCTTCTGAATCTCTTCCGGATCCTTGTCGCCGGATACGTTATACTCCTGACCAAAAATTCTTACTTTAACTCTATTTGCCATATCTATACCCTCACAGTTTCCAAAACAATCAGTCACGAATCGATGCGCCGAATTCTTCTTTCAGCTTCTTAACAATCTTGTCGTGAACTTCATTAGCTTCTTCATCGGTAAGTGTCTTCTCTTCACTTCTGTAAGTAAGACTGAATGCGATACTTTTCTTTAATTCCGGTACCTGGTCACCCCGGTAAATGTCAAAGAGCGTTACATCTTCCAGAATCGTGTCGTCAGCATCCCTGATCGCGGCTTCAATATCGCCCACTTTCACAAACTCATCGACGACCAGCGCTATATCTCTCGAAGTGGACGGATAGACCGGCGGTTTCCTGTATTCGATCGTTCTGTCCGCCAGCTGAATGACGGTTTCCAGATCGATTTCCGCGCTGTATGCTCTCACACCGATACCGAAATTCTCACGCACGTCCGGATGAATCTCGCCCATGATGCCGATTTCCACATCCTCGCCGTCCTCGTCTTTGGCAAAGAAACGCGCGCAGCGTCCTGGATGGAACATGCCGTACTTCACTTCAGGCTCAAATTCAAGCGTTCCCACGCCGATCCGGTCAAAAAGTTCCTCGATCATTCCCTTCAGTGAAAAGAAGTCTTCATCTCCGCCATATGTTCCGATCGTCATATTGTAACGTTCATCCGGAAGCCCGTTATCGCCCGTAAGTTTCACATTAAAGACGATACCGATCTCGTATCCTCTGAACTCGTTATTATTCTTTGCCAGATTGGTCGACATGACCTCAAACAGATTCGGAGAAAGAAGTGTTCTCATATATTCAGTGTCATCCCCCATCGGGTTGATGATTCTGACCAGATTACGCTCAGCACAGTTTTCCGGCACGCCGGCCATATCAAGGATCTTCTGATTTGAAAACGCGTATGTCTGGATTTCACTCGCGCCCATGCCGGACAAAAATCTTCTGATATCGGACCGCAGGAGCCAGCTCTTTGTGAATTCCGGCTTTGTGGCGAGTTTAGGGAGCGTCATCGGCAGATTGTCATAGCCGTACATTCTCGCGATCTCCTCCACGTAATCGACTTCCTCAAGCAGATCCTGACGCACCGTCGGCGGAGTGACGAGCATGTCGTCTCCGTCTCCCTGAACGGTCATTTCCAGACCTTCCAGATATTTTACCATCTGCTCTCTCGGAATGTCCGTACCGAGCACTTTATTGATGCGGCTGACACGCGCGCATACGGTCGGTGCCTCTTCCGGATTCTTATATACGTCGACGGAACCGTTCAGAACTTTTCCGCATCCGAGCAGCTGAACCAGTTTGCAGAAACGATCGGCCGCCACCTCGCAGTTGTTCGGGTCAAGCCCTTTTTCAAAGCGGCCGGACGCTTCGGTCCGGAGTCCCAACTCCTTGGACGTCAGCCGTACACTGTTTCCATCAAATACTGCCGATTCCAGCACGACCGTTGTGGTCGTTTCCTTAATATCGGAATCCAGACCACCCATAACGCCGGCGATCGCGACCGGTTTTTCGGCGTCGTTGATCATCAGCATATCGTCCTTCAGTTCACGCTCAACACCGTCAAGCGTCATGAATTTCACGCCGTTTTCCGCCGTCTTAATGACAATTTTTCTGCCCGCGAGCGTCTCGATGTCAAAGGCGTGCAGCGGCTGTCCGTACTCCAGCATGACAAAGTTCGTGATGTCAACGATGTTGTTGATCGGGCGCATGCCCGCCGCCATCAGCCTCTTCTGCAGCCACCACGGCGACTGTTCAATCTTAACGTCCTTTATAACTCTCGCCGTATATCGTTTACAAAGCTCCGATTCGACTTCAACACCGATGTAATCCGCCGCGTTCTCATCGGTCTCTTCGCATTCCGTATCCGGGTAAATCAGTGTTCTTCCGAAGGTCGCGGCCGTTTCCCTGGCCATACCGATCATACAAAGGCAATCCGGTCTGTTCGGTGTGATTTCAAAATCAATCACGTGGTCTTCCAGCCCGAGCGCCGTGACAAAGTCCTGTCCCAGCTTATCTTCCCAATCGCCCGGAAGAAGCCAGATACCATCTTTGGAAATGTACGGCGCGACTTTGTCATCAAAGCCCAGTTCCTGCGCGCTGCAGATCATTCCTTCACTCGGAACACCGCGCATCTTTCCTCTTTTAATTTTAAATCCGCCTTCTTTATCCGGTGAGCCATGTATCGCCGGAACTACCGCGCCGTGAAGTGCGGTCGGCACATACGCGCCCTCATACACATTCGGCGCGCCCGTGACAACCTGTACAGGCTCTGTCTCACCGACGTTCATCTGACAGACGACCAGCCTGTCCGCGTCCGGATGACTGACAATCTTTTCGATCTTCCCGACGACCACGCCGCTGATTCCGTCCCCGACCGGTTCCACGGTCTCGATATTTGATCCGGAGAGAATCATTTTGTCCGCATACTCTTTGACCGGTATATCGTTAATATCTACATAGTCTTTTAACCAATTTACAGATAAAAGCATTAATCTGACCTCCTATTTGAACTGACCGATGAATCTCATGTCGTTTTCGTAGAGCAGGCGGATGTCATCAATGCCGTATTTCAGCATCGCGATTCTTTCAACGCCCATTCCGACAGCAAATCCTGTGTACTTTTCCGTATCGATTCCTGCAACCTGATGAACATGAGGATGCGTCATGCCGCAGCCGAGGATTTCAATCCAGCCGCTCCCCTTGCACACATTGCAGCCTTTACCGCCGCACTTGAAGCAGGAAACGTCCATTTCAGCACTCGGTTCAGTAAACGGGAAGTGATGAGGTCTGAATTTGGTCCGGGTTTCCGGCCCGAAAAGCTTCTTGGCCATGTAATCCAGCGAACCCTTGAGATCGGCCATCGTAATGCCTTCGCCGATGACCATCATCTCGACCTGATTAAATGTATGGGAATGCGTCGCGTCGGGTGTGTCGCGTCTGTAGCAGCGTCCCGGAATGACGATCCGATAAGGAAGACTGATCTGCTCCTCCGCCCGGACTTCGCCGGAAGAGGTGTGCGGACGCAGGCAGATCTCCTCGTTTACGTAGAACGTATCGGTGATGTCTCTTGCCGGATGCGTCGGCGGTGAATTCAGTCCGTCAAAGGTATTAAAAACGGTGTCGATGTCCGGACTCTCAAAGACCGTATATCCGAGAGACGTGAAAATATCCACGATCTCGTTGATCGTTTGTGTGATCGGGTGCTCAACGCCGATGCTCATCCGGCGTCCCGGTTCGGTCACGTCGATTGTCTCGGCCTGCAGTTTCAGCGCCCTGGCTTTGGCGACAAATTCATCTTTCTTCGCTTTCAGCATCTGCTCAAACTCGGCTTTTGCTTTATTGGCGGCTTTTCCGAACTCTTTTCTTTCCTCCGGCGCCATATTCTTCATGCCTTTAAGCATCTGCGTAAAAATGCCCTTTTTCCCGAGCATTCTGATCCTTAAACTCTCAGCTTCTTCCACTGACTCTGCATTATTGAGCTGTTCTCTGGCCTCCTCAATAACCGTCGTTAATTTATTGTCCTCCATTTACTGTACACTCCATTTATTAAAATTATATTCTAAACAAAACCATATTCTGTACCCGGCCGCGCCCGTTCCGGGACTGCGCGCCCGTTCCGGCATAGAGTATCCCTTCCACTCCGGATCACGCGCCGCCTTCCGGCTTCCCGCCTCCGGCCCGCACGGATTCATACATCAGAATCCCCGCTGCCACCGACGCATTCAGTGATTCAAGCTTTCCGCCCATCGGAATCGTCACCCGGATGTCCGCCTGTTCAAGAATCGCCGGATCACATCCGTTTCCTTCATTTCCGATGACCAGCGCGATATCCCGGCTCAATTCGGCTTCACTGTACAACTGCGCGTCCCTGACACACGTGACCGTCAGCTTCTTCCCGAGTTCTTCGACAAAGGACACCAGTTCTCCGGCGTCACGGACAAAGCACACCGGAACTCTGAAAAGAGCCCCCGCCGCCGCGCGCACGACCTTTGGCGAAAAAATGTCGGCTGTTCCTCGTATACTGATCACCGCTTCATAGCCGGCGCCTTCAGCTGTGCGTATAATCGTGCCGATATTGCCCGGGTCCTGCAGCCGATCCAGCACAACAATGTTCCCGCCCGGCCTGATCCGCTCTTTGAGCTGTCCGCGCCCGAAATCTTTTTTCCGCACGACCGCCAGAATTCCCTGACTCATCTCCGTCTCCGATACTGCATCAAAAAGCTTTTTATCAAAAACACAGATTTTCCCGGAATTCCGCAGATTCCGCAACAGTCGATCCTCGTCCCGGGTCCGGCGATCCTCTTTCGTCATCCGGCCCCAGTCTCCTCCGCCTTTATCCCGATCAAAACGCGAACCGTGTTTTATTATGATCGTCTCGATTTTTTCTCCGTACGCTGCCGCTTCAGAAACGAGATGAACACCTTCAATTAAATACTTCCCTTCACGATCACGGTATTTTTTCTGCAGAAGCCGCGCGCACTGTCTGAATACCGGATTACTCCTTGATGTTACCTTAGTAATCATAACACTTTATTAGCCTGCATAGCAAATAAAGCCGGTAAAAAACACCGGCTTTACATAGAAAACTTAGTCAACGCGCTTAATTACTGCTCAGGAATGTCGGAATATCAAACTTGGAATCTGATTTATCCTCATGCCTGGTCTCTTTGAAAATATCATCAAGTGTTACTTCCGTAGCGTTGAAACCTTCTTCAGTAACGATCTGCTTATGTCGATTGCTGATCGAATTTCCTACTCGGTTATTATCCTTAATATCGTCATCCAATCCGGAAGACCCGAAACCAGTTGCAATAACAGTGATTGTAAGTTCTTCTGAATTTTCTTCACTAACGGATGCGCCGAAGATGAGGATTGCTTCATCGGATGCCTGTTCTTCAACCTGACTTGCGATCTCATTCACTTCCATCATACCGAGATCATAGCCGCCCGCAACATACAGGAGAATCGCCTTGGCACCGGAAATCCTTGTCTCAAGAAGCGGACTCTCGATAGCTTCCTTGACAGCGATCTTGGCCCGGTCTTCCCCGCTTCCGTGTCCGACGCCCATGTGCGCGATGCCGCGATCGGTCATGACTGAACGTACATCCGCGAAGTCCACGTTAATCAGTGCGGAATCAGAAATCAGATCCGAAATACCCTGAACACCCTGTCTCAGTACATCATCACACATCAGGAACGCTTCAACCATGGATGTGTTCTTTTCACTGTTCTCGATCAGTTTATCATTCGGTACGACGACGAGTGAATCGACATAATTCTTCAGGAAATTAAGACCCTGCTCCGCCTGGTCCATTCTTTTTTTGCCTTCAAAGGAAAACGGTTTGGTCACAACGCCGACTGTGAGAATGCCCATATCCTTCGCTGCCTTTGCGACGATCGGTGCTGCGCCTGTACCGGTTCCGCCGCCCATTCCGGCTGTGATAAAGACCATATCGCTGCCTTTGATCAGCTCTACGATATCTTCAAGCGTTTCTTCCGCTGAGTGCTGCCCTACTGATGGATTGCCCCCCGCGCCAAGTCCTCTCGTCAGTTTCTCGCCGATCTGAATCTTGGTATCCGCATTGCATTGCTTCAACGCCTGCTTATCTGTATTGATCGCAATATAATCTACTCCCTTGAGATTAGCTTCTATCATTCTGTTGACTGCGTTGCATCCGCCGCCGCCAACGCCGATTACTTTTAAAACAGCAGAATTTTCCTGCTCGCTTTCAAACTGCAACATTAATACTGCCTCCTTGGAACCACATTTTAATTTATTTTACCATAATTATTAACCACCTGCATTATCTTTTTGTACAAAATCAAACTGCGGACCGACCACTTTCTTTCTGTACTTCCGGTGATGAAGATATATAATTTTTACGGCTGATGTCGATCGTACCGCGCTTGATTTTCTTTTTAAACAGTTTATTAACGACCTTCTGCAGGCCTCCGCTTTTAATCGCAGCCTCCACTTTGTCCGGACTTCCTTTAACGACCAGCATATCGGTGATATATGCTTCGATATGGGATTTGGACACGTTTATCTGCTTAAAATAAAAGTCGCCCTTTCTCATGGACGAGAGCATTCTCAAAGTGCTCTTCAAAACATCGCTTTCTTCCACTTCTATTTTTTTGTTGACTTCCATCCGGCTGATTGTCATACCCTTTAAGAGTGTTACCTCCGGGTCGACTGAACTCTTCCTCAGGACCACCCCCTCAGTATCAATCACAACATACTGATCTCCGTACGGGACCGCTGCGACCTGTCTCCTTTCTTTAACCTCTATTACTTCTGTTGACGGCAGTTTTCTCTTTACCTTGACGCCTGTAAAATAGGGATTTTCCAAAAGTCTTCTTTTAATCGACAAACGCTGGGCCAGTCTGAAAATATTTCCGCCCTTTGTCGCATCTGCCATGCTGATAATCTCCGAATCCGTAAAGTAACGATTTCCGGTAACTTCGATATTTTTGATGTCAAACAGACTCGATGTCAGAAAGACAACCGCTGCCACAATAATCACAACAAAAAGAAATAATCTTACAAGCGGATGCTTTTTTCGTCGCTTTTTCGGTTTCCGGTCTATTTGCAGATATAGAAAATCCGCTTCTTCCGGAGCATCCTCCCCATCTGCCGGCTCGCCTCCGGCCGCATCCTCTTCATCCGGAACATTCACTTCCTCATCGGTCTGTTCGTCTTCATTCCCATCTTGTGTTTCTTCCGGTTCATTCTCTGCTTCGTCAGAATCCGCCTCCTTATCCGGAGAGTCATCCTGCGGAGCCTCAGACTCATCCTGTTCAGCATCGCCGCCCGGAGCATCCTCCCCGTCTGCCGGCTCGTCTCCGTCCTCCGGAGTCTCGCCGGTTTCTCCTTCCTCCGGTTCTGATCCGGAATCCGGCTTGCTTTCGCCCTCACCGGCTCCATCCTCTTCAGCGCTAACCGCGTCCGGTTCCGACGCCCGGCGAACACTATCCGCCACAACGTCCCATTCGCGCGTATCGTCCATCAAAGAATGGTCAGCCGCCGCGTCTTTAATCAGGTCTCCATCACTGAAGCCGTCCGAATCGCCGTGAACCGGCAGTTCATACACGCCGGTCGACCTCGAGAGAGTTTCCTGACGCTCCTGCGAATCTGGCGGATCGCCCCGGCTTTCCACCGGGCAAACCTCTGAGATATCGGTTTCCTGCTCTTCTATGAATTCTTTCTGTTCATCCATTCCTGCTCCTTGTACCCGCGTCAGTCTTTGATCACAGAGTAAATGATGTCAGTAGCATTCTTCGGCGCGTTTTTATAAGCTGCCTTCCCCATGCTTTCCAGTGTCTCCGGTTCTTTCATCAGTTTTTCAGTTTCCGAAACGAGCCGATCAAGCGTGAAATCCTTTTCTTCAATCAAAATCGCGCCGCCGGCATCCGCCACGGCTTTGGCATTGTAAAACTGATGATTTCCCGGCACATTCGGGGACGGTACAAGGATAGAAGGTCTTCCACACATGCAGATTTCCGCCGCGGAAAGCGCTCCGGCCCTCCCGATGATCAGATCCGCCGCGCCGAGATACTCCTGCATCTCCGTAATATACGCTTCAATGCGGATATTATCCTGAAGTTCAACCTTCTCTGTTTTGACTCTGTCCATGATGCTGCCGTAATGCATCGTGCCGGTTCCGAAAAGCAGAACAACATTTTTTCTGCCGTTCAGCGTTTTCATGAACTCATATATGACTGCATTCATCTGATTGGCACCCTGACTTCCCGCGAAGGAGAAGATGACAAAGTCATCATCGGATATCCCCAGTTTTTTTCTGGAACGCTCTTTATTAATATTAAAGAACCGGCTTCTGACCGGGTTTCCGGTGACTACCTGTTTCTCCGGATGTCTGAGATAATGGGATGCCTCGGCGAAGCCCAGAAAAATCTTATCTGCTTTTCCCTCCAGAAAACGATTCGCAACGCCCGGGTACGCGTTTTGTTCATGAATATAACAGCGTGCGCCGTACTTTTTCCCCGCCAGCATGACCGGAACACAGACAAATCCACCCGTACCGATCACGACATCCGGCTTGAATTTTTTCATGATTTTCAACGCCTGGTTCCTGCCCTGCATTGTCACCACGCCGGTCTTCAGAAGCTCCACCGGATTCTTCTCAAACCACCGTGCCTTCACCAGTTCAAACGGATATCCGGAATCCGGAAGAATGTCTTTTTCCAGCCCCAGATCGTTTCCAATATACAAAATCTCTGAATCCGGATCTTTTTGTTTGATTTTATCCGCGATGGCCAGCGCCGGATAAATATGTCCGCCGCTTCCGCCGCCTGTCATAATCGCTCTCATTATTCTGTCAACCCCTTGCAGATTTTTGCTGTATGACTGTAATTGTTTTATCTTACTTGCTAAACGCGGTTTTCACGATTATACACTCGTTTTTTTCTTTAGATGCACCTGTCTGGCTTCCCGGGTCATCGCATTCGGTTCGGGCTGTTCGGACTGCCTCGATATATTCAGCAATACTCCGATCGAACCCATCAGGATCCACAGCGAATTTCCGCCGTAACTGATAAACGGCAGCGCAATGCCCGTAACCGGCATAGAAGATGTTACAACGGCCACGTTCAGTACGACCTGAAGTCCGATCATGATCGTGATGCCGCCGGCCATCATCATCCCGAACCGATCCGGGGCGTTCATACAGATCTGCATCCCTCTCCAGATCAGGAGAATAAAAACAATGAGAAGTATAAGAATCCCGAGAAATCCCAGCTCTTCGCCAATAATCGCCAGAATGAAGTCATTCTGCGGTTCCGGCAGATAAAGATTTTTCTGAACACTCTTCCCGAGCCCCAGTCCCGTGAACCCGCCGGTTCCCAGCGCGAGAAGTGATTGTACCGCCTGGAATCCGGCACCTTTCGGATCTTTAAACGGATCGGTGAAGCTCAGGATGCGCCGCGCCCAGAAGGTTTTAGTCTGCGCAACGATGATTAATCCGGCCACGCCCAGACCCATCGCGCAGGCGATCCATTTTTTTTCGAGTCCCGCGATGAACATCATACAGAAAATGATTCCGACGACCGTAATGGCCGTGGACAGATTCGGCTGCTTGACAATCAGCGCGCCGATCGAGCCCGCGAGCAGGACCATTGGCAGGACGCCTCTGAAGAACGATTTAATCCGCCGGATATCGAATGCAAAATAGGACGCCACAAAGCAGATCACTCCGAATTTCGCGATCTCCCCAGGCATCAGACTGACCGGCCCCAGAATGATCCAGCGCTGCGCACCGTTAACACTGGTGCCGATCGGTGTCAGTACAGCCACGAGCAGCATATAACTGATCAAAATGATCCACAAAGACCATTTCCTCATCAGATGATAATCTGTATAAGACATCACATACATCAGCACAAATCCGATGACCGCGAACACCAGCTGTTTCTTCAGATAACTGAACGGTGAACCGGATACAGAACTGAGCGATGAGTAATAGCTCGCGCTGAAAACCATAACGATCCCGAAAATCACCAGCATCGTTGTCAAAATCACCACCAGATAGTCACACGCGTCGTATTTTTCGGTTTTCAGAAAAAATCTCCTGAACATCAGCTCTCCAGTCTCCTGACACAGTCCTTAAAGTGTCTTCCGCGCTGCTCGAAATTCTCATACATATCCCAGCTCGCGCAGGCCGGTGACAGGACTACACTGTCCCCCGGCACAGCCGCCTCAAAGGCTGTCTTTACGCATTCATCCATGTTTCTGCATACTACATAATCGGTGAAACCCGCTTTGTCCGCCGCTTCCTGAATCATGAACGCGTCGCGTCCGAGCAGAATCAGCTTTTTCACTTTGCCCGGGAACTCCCTGACAAAGCCGTCAAAATTCTGCTGCTTGGCGTCGCCGCCTGCGATCAGAATAATGTTCTCACCGACTGCTTTGATCGCTGTAACCGCCGCATCCGTATTGGTTCCCTTGGAATCGTTGTAATACTTTACGCCGTCAATTTCAGCACAATATTCAAGCCTGTGCTCAACCCCGGCAAATTCACGGATCCCCCGGCCGATGATTTCCGGTTCAATCCCCGCGAAATAGCAGATTGCCGAAGCGGCCAGCACATTCTGGACATTGTGCGCGCCAATGATATGCATGTCACTGAGCGAACAAATGTCAGTGATTGCGCCATCCCCGTTTTTTACGACAATACGTCCGTCCCTGACAAACGCGCCTGTCTCAACTTCCTGCTGATCACTGAACCAGATGACCTTTGCCCGGCATTTCTCAGCGACCCTGCGGCAGTTTTCATCCTCAAAATTCGTAATCAGGTAGCCGTCTTCGCGCTGATTCTCAAAAATCCGCGCCTTTGCATCGATATAATTCTGATACGTGTGATGCCGGTTCAGATGATCCGGTGAAAAATTCAGGATCGCCGAGATCTTCGGCTTGAAATACCTGATCGTTTCCAGCTGGAAACTGCTCGTTTCCGTGACGAGCCAGTCCCCTTCCTCCGCGACCGCCGATTCCGAAATCACCGCGACACCTATGTTTCCAACGACAAAGGTTTTCCTGGACGCCTTCTTGAAAATCTCACCGACAAGCGTCGTAGTCGTCGTTTTTCCGTTCGTTCCTGTAATCGCCACATAATTCCCTTTTGTGATGCGGAACGCGATCTCCAGTTCGCCGACAACCTCCGCGCCGTTCGCCTTGGCTTCCTGAATAAAATCCAGTTCCGGCGACACACCCGGGCTCAGGATCAACTGATCGTAAATCGTCAGATCATCAGGCACACAATGGAGATAGCAGGTGACACCATGATTGCGGAAATAAGTGATCAGATTTCTGTCCAGCTCGCTTTCTTTCTTCATATCCTGGATCGAAACGTCGACGCCGAGACGGATCAGCGCATGCACTGCGGCGATCCCGGACTTGCCGAAGCCGACGACCAAAATTCTTTTGTCCCTTAAATTATTATCTATGTTTATTTTGGCTGATTTCCTTTTGTTCATTAAATAATCCTCCCGTCCGTTCTTCTTCAGAGCCGGATCTGCATGATCAGAAACGCAATGAAGCAGCAGACCAGCGCGATCCCCCAGAACATCCGTACAACGTTGACCTCTTTCATCCCGCCGAGTTCAAAATGATGATGAATCGGTGACATCCTGAAAACCCGTTTGCCCGTGGACTGAAATGAAATGACCTGAATAATCACCGACGCCGATTCCATGACAAAGACAAAACACGCGAACGGAATCAGCAGTTCCGCCTTTGTCATAACGACCGCCGCCGTAAGGCCCGCGCCCAGCGCAAGCGAACCGGTATCACCCATGAAAATTTTTGCCGGAAAATGATTGAAAAACAGGAATCCGATGCACGCGCCCGCCATTGCCGCGCAGTAGATCACCGTCGTATCTACGGCAAAATGCATCCCGACAAGCACGAAGAATACTGAAACGATCACGGTAACACCCGCGCACAGGCCGTCCAGCCCATCCGTCAGGTTCACGCTGTTACTCATCGCCACCATGACGAATACAATAAACGGCGTATACCAGATTCCGAAATCTACGTCTCTGTTTATAAACGGAATCCAGACATCCGTCCCCTGATCGGTAAATTTCATCACATACAGACAAAGGAGCACCGAGAACAGGATCTGCAGCAGGAGCTTCTGCCACGCCCTCAGCCCCAGGTTGTGCTTTGCTGCGACTTTAATGTAATCGTCGAGAAAACCGATCAGTCCGAATAAAAAGCCTGCCGCGATCACGACCAGTATATGGCCGGCATGGGAACGGCAGATCAGCGTACCGGCCAGCGACGCGATAATAATCCCGAAATAAATCGCCAGACCGCCCATCGTCGGTGTTCCCTGCTTTGACAAATGGGACTGCGGCCCGTCTTCACGTATAAACTGCCCGAACTGCTTCTTCTTCAGAATCGGAATTTCGATGCCTGTAAAAACCGCAGTACAAATCATTCCGATCAGGATGATGATCGCTGTAAATAACCAGTTCATAATCATTTCACCTCGTTTTCTCCGACGATCCTGTCTGCGACAAGATCCATGCGCATAGCGTTGGAGCCTTTGACCAGGACTGTATCGCCCTTTTCCAGGAGTTCCGGCAGCGCCTCAAACAATTCCTCGTTGGATCCGAACCACGCCGCGTTCCCGCCTGCTTCCTCCGCGCCCTTTACGATGTCCGCCGCTTTTTCTCCGACGCCCGCGACAAGCGTCACACCGCTCTCCGCCGCAAAGCGCCCGACCTCTTCATGATACGATTCCGACTGCTCGCCCAGTTCGTTCATACCGGCCAGCATCGCGATCTTCCGCCCGCTTTCCGCGGACATCAGTGTTCTGATCGCCGATTTCATGGATTCCGGCGCCGCGTTATAAGAATCATCGATTACGGTAAACCCGTTTCCGTGACGGATATTCAGTCTTTTTCCTGTAATACTCAGCTTCTTCAGCCCTTCAACGGCCTCTTCCACCGAAACCCCGAGCTCCACTCCGGCCGCGACCGCCAGCGCCGCATTCACGGCGTTATGAGCGCCCGGAACTCCCAGCGCGATTTCATACGAACGCCCGTCATGATCAAGCATGAACTCAATCCCTTTCTCTCCGTTCTCCGTAATACCGTGAACCGAATAATCTTCGCCGCCATCCGCGCCGGCCGTGACCACCCGGTACGGCCCCCTGATTTCCGCCTTATCCAGCATATCATTGGACTGATTGATTACCAGCACGTTGTCCGGCCCGAAGAAATCTGTGATCTCCATCTTCGCTTTTCGGATATTCTCGCGGCTTCCCAGATGCTCCATGTGAGAAATGCCGATATTAGTGATTACAGCAACCTCCGGACGGGTGATTTCTGTCACCTCATGAATCATGCCCGCGTGATCCATACCCTCTTCAAAAACCGCGACCTCCATGCTGCTGTCAAAGGTAAAAATCGTCAGCGGCACGCCGACCGTGTTATTGTAATTCTTCTGAGGCCGGCCCGTCACAAACTTCTCCGAGCATATATAGTAAATCATATCGCGCGTCGTCGTTTTTCCGACACTTCCGGTCACCGCGACGCGTCTTACCCCGATTTTATCAAGATAATACTTAGACAGATTCTGCAGCGCCTTCAACGTATCCGGCACAAGCACCGCGTTCAGATCCCCGCGGCCTTCCGGCAAAGCCGTTTCATCCGACAAAACGATCACCCTGCATCCGCGCTCGATCACCTGTCCGAGAAACTTATGCGCGTCATGCACCTCCCCGATCAGCGGAACGAACAGGTCTTCTGTTCCCACCGTCCTGGAGTCCGTGCTGACACCCCGGATCTCCCGCGCCGGATCGCCGCAAAGAAGATTCCCGCCTGTCGCTTCAACGATTTCTTTTACTGTGATTATATCCATTTCTGTAGTTACCTCCGATCCGTTCCGCATCGTTTAACGAACGACGGATGTCTATACCGCATCGTCTAAGTACGATCCATTGTTGCATTCCCATTACCATATATCATAATATCATATCGTATAAAAGCGATTCTTTATTTCGTATCGCATAAAGGCGATCTCTGATCACTTTCTGTATATATATACCGTCTTGCCTGTGCTGACCACCTTTCCGGGCTTCGGATACTGATCCACGACCTTGAAAGATTTCTTCGTTTTGGTCTTCGGCACGATCTTGTATTTCAGATTCTTCGCCGCGATCAGAGCAATCGCTTCGCCGGAACTCTTTCCGGTCACATCCGGCACCTGCGTGATATGATTCTCACGATCCGCTTTCTCGGATTTTGTGTATTTCGGTCTGACATCCAGGTACGCGAATACGTCCTGCATGATCTCCTTTGCGACCGGTGCCGCGACAACGCCGCCGTACTTTCCTTTTTTTGGATTATCGACCACGACCAGGACCGCCATCCGCGGATCATCCATCGGTGCCATTCCAATGAAGGAAGCCACCGTTTTACCGGAATAGCCGCCGTTTTTCCTGATCTTATTCGCCGTGCCGGTTTTTCCGCCGATCCGGTATCCCGCGATCTTCGCCCTGGTACCGCCGCCGTCCGTAACGACATACTCCATGATCTTCTTCATTTCCGAAGCTGTTTTTGAAGATATGACCTTGCGAATCTTCTCTGTCCGGTATTCTTTGACGACTTTTCCGTCCGAGTCTGTCATGTTTTTCACGATGCGCGGCTTCATCATAATACCGTCGTTCCCGATCGAGCATACTGCCGTCAGGAGCTGTATCGGTGTGACCGCGATTCCCTGCCCGTAGCCCATTGTAGCCAGGTCGATCTTCAGAAGATTATTCTTATCTTTGATCATTGCTGTCGTTTCCGCGGGCAGGTCGACGTTTGTCTTATCAGTTATACCAAACATTTCCAGATAATTATAATATTTGCCTTTGCCGAGCCCCAGCGCCAGTTTGATCTGCACGTAGTTGCAGGAATTTCCGACGGCTTCCGCCAGCGTCTGCCGGCCGTGCACACGGTTTTCAGAACAGTGGATGCGTGTTCCGTTGATGTTCGTCACCCCCGGATCGTAATACACGCTGGTCGGTTTGGTGACGCCTTCCTCAAGCGCGGAAGAGGTCGTGATCAGCTTAAAAGTAGATCCCGGCTCGTATAAATCGCTTACGACCGGATTCTTCCACATTCTGCTCAGATACTCCGACTGTTTCTCGGCAGAAAGCTTCCTGAACCGGGCTTTCTCTTTTTTCGATATCGGCTCTGTCGCGTCGTTCGGATTAAAACCCGGATTTGTGGCCATCGCCAGAATATCTCCGGTCTTCGGATCCATGACGAGGCACATGACTTTATCTGCGCCTGTTTTCTTCCGGCTTTTCTTTACAGCCTGCTCAGTATAATACTGAATCACTTCATCTATAGTCAAAGTGAGATTGTAGCCGTCTTTTGCCTTGTAGAACTTTTTATTCCCGTACGCGAGCGGGTTGCCGTTAACGTCGGTGTCTTTTATCCACCGACCTGAAACACCGCTGAGATACGCGTCAAACTGCGCTTCAATCCCTGTCCGTCCTTCATTATCGTCACTGACGCTGCCGAGGAGCCTGGAGGCTGTCGAGTCGAGCGGGTAATACCGCTTGGTACTCTTAACGATCTGCAGACCGGTGATTTCCAGTTCTCTCAGTTTATCGCAGTCACTCTTGGATCGGTATTTGGCGATCTGGAGCAGATTGCTCTTACTGTTAAACTGTTTCTCCAGATCCTCCGCGTTTTTCTCGAGAATCACGGCCAGTTTGCCGGCCAGCTCATCCTGCTTTTGGTCCGTATTATAATCTTTGCGGATTTCATTCGGCCTGATCCAGACCGAATAACAGGTCGCACTGGTTGCCAGTTCTTTTCCATTCCGATCGTAGATCGACCCCCTCTTCGCGTCCAGCGGAATATCGCTCATCTGCTGACTGACCGCCTTCTGAGTATAATAATCGGAGCGTACGATCTGTATCCACGCTGTGCGGAAAATCAATACGACAAAAAGTATCGAAAGAACCATAAAAGACAATATGATCCTGAATTTATTGTCCGTCGTTATTTTTGCCATCGTCTGCTCCTGAAATCCCCTTTTTAATGCGAAACAGCCGGACACCCTGATCCCCCTGTCTGAGCTGTCCGGCAATATGATCTATTCACTTCATTACAACCCCGCTGTCGGCCATAATCAGACAACCGCATCATTAATTATATGCCTCTTTTCTAATGACTGCCGCAAAGTTCTTCTTCGGCTTGTCTTTGTCTGACAAATTGACACATTCATCCTCCGACGGATGAACCATCCCCAGCTTTTTCGTCGCAACCTTCTCAATGTGATCGATGCTGTTCGCGGATTTTATTTTTACACTAAGCGTGTCGACTTCACCCTGCAGTGCTTCATTCTTTGTTTCCAGCTCGTTGTTTTCATGACGGATCTGCGCCGCAAAAGCGGTAAGAACAACCATCATAATACAAATCATGCCCACAAGAAGTATCGTCAGAATTATTCTTTTTTTATCCTGCGCTTTAATCAGCATCAATGCTACATCCTTTCCTGTCCGTTTATTCTTTATCTTTTCTCCAGTACTCTGAGCTTTGCACTCCTCGATCTCGGATTATCCTCAAGTTCTTTATCGGCTGGGATTATCGGTTTTCCGGTGACACGTCTGACATCAGTCTTTTTTCCGCAGACGCAGACCGGCAGTTCCGGCGGACATGTGCACGGGTTCAGTCTCGCCCTGAATCCCTGCTTCACGATCCGGTCTTCCAGCGAATGAAAAGTAATAATACAAAGCCTGCCGCCTTTGGAAAGCACATCACAATACTCCGTGACCGCAGTTTCCAACTGACCGAGCTCATCATTCACTTCAATCCGGATCGCCTGAAAAGTCCGTTTGGCCGGATGCGGACCGGAGCGCCTCGCCCCTGCGGGGATCGCGGCTTTTATGATATCGACCAACTCGCCGGTTGAAACGATCGGTTTTTTCTGACGTTCCTTTACGATAAACTTCGCGATTCTGGACGCCCATCGCTCTTCGCCGTAGCTTGAAATGACCTTTGTCAACTCCTTTTGGCTGTAATCATTTACTACGTCGTACGCAGTAAAGGAATCTTCCCGGTTCATCCGCATATCCAGCGGCGCGTCATGCATATAGGAAAACCCCCGCTCGGCATGATCCAGCTGAAACGATGATACGCCGACGTCCAGCAGCGCGCCGTCAATTTTTTCGATTCCGATTCTGTTCAGAATCTGCCTGATTTCCGCATATTCACTTTGGACAAAGATCTTTCTGCAGGGAAATCCACTCAGTCTTTCCTCTGCAGCATCCAATGCGTCTCTGTCGCGGTCGATCCCGATCAGCGTTCCCTCTTCCGATAACTGTTCACAGATATAGTACGCGTGACCGGCTCCTCCGATCGTTCCGTCGACATATATGCCGTCCGGGCGAATCCTCAGTTTTCTTATACATTCCTCAAGAAGGACCGGGGTATGCCGAAATTCCACCATTACCTCCTAAAAGTTGTATTTTTCAAGGGCTTCAGCAAATGCTTCCGAATCCATCTTACCCTCATTTTCCGGTGTTTCCCAGAGTTCCTTACTCCAGACTTCAATCTTTTTCATGGCGCCCATCGTGACCAGTTCCTTATTGATCTGCGCGTACGCCAGCAATTCTCCCGGAATAACGATTCTTCCCTGTTTATCGAATCCGCACTCTGCCGCGTTTCCGTAAAAATGACGGATAAACGCTCTGACAGCCGGATCCGATTCAGGGAGCTTCTCCATTTTTTCCATCTGCTTTTCCCAGTCTTCATAAGAGTAAAGCACCAGGCATGCGTCAAGACCCCTGGTGACGATGCAGCCGTCCCCGAGTTTTTCTCTGTACTTCGCAGGCACAATCATCCTGTTTTTAGCATCTATTGAGTTGTGGTAAGTGCCCATAAACATAGATACTTTTCCTCTCCGGGATCAGATTCTTTTCCTCTCCGAAAACTGAATAGCGTTTGCCACCATTGTACACCACTTCACACCACTTTTCAACAAAAGATACTTTAATTATGACCTTGTCCACCACTCCATGCTGACCAAAAAAACGCCCTGTTCTTCAGAAATAATTAATAAAAAAAAGAGACACCACAATATCTGGTAGTGCCTCAGTATTCAATAAACTAAATATAGTTTCATCTTTAGAAAACTTAATTGTTGTACTAATTATGTTTTTCTGAAGGACAAACAGTACGAATCGCACACCTCGCCGAAAAAGGCAACATGCCCTGCGCAGCACTCAAAATCGCCGTCACAGGCTGCAACAAAGCGCTGCACCGTTCTCCCTCTGTTTTCCCTTCGTTTTCCCTCTGTTTTTATCGCTTATTTTTTAGTAAAAATCGGTTTCTGCTTGGTCTTTTTCGGATATTTGATTCTGCGGTTCCTGCGGCGTCTTCTGCCGAAAACATTACTCAGCAGGATAAACAGAAGGATAATCACGGCAACCACAATGACGATAATCGCCAGTAAAATACCGAATGTCTTGACGGATCCGCTGAGCAGATGAAGCGGATTACGGCTGTTATCGTAAAGCATTCTTCCGTCCGCCTTCGCATACTTCTCCGAAACAACGCCGGACTCAAATGATCTCAGCCGGTTTGCAGCCGCAGTCCACGCTTTGACTTCGCGTTCGCTGTTTTTCCTCTTCAGCGCCGGGATCCTGGTGAGCTTTTTGCCTCTGCCATCCCTCGGCACGATCGATTTTGAATGGTCTTTTTCCGCGATCATCGTCCTGATCGCAGCCGCTGTATCCCGATCCATCACGATCCGGTACAGTTTATCCTTATCTGCCTTGATCTCCTTCCCGTTATTCGCCTTTACCCTCAGCCTGAAGACACGGTTTCCCGGAAACCGATGCGGATTATATGAAAAAGTCATGCCGCCAAAATAGATGCGGCCGTTTTCCTTCTTTGATTTAAAGTCGGACGCGACAAGCTCAGTCAGTTTTTTCAGTTCACTGCCCTTCAGCCAACAGCTGACAAGCGGGACGCCTACGCGGTTGTCATCTGAAAGATTCTGCGAGAAAAGACTGAAAACATCTTTTGTCCTTACCTTCCCCTTTTTCAGATCGCCCCGTATCGCCTTTGTCGATACTGCGGATAGAAGGACGCTGTCTTTCAGGCCGGCGCTTTTTCTTGCGGCGCGGATATACGAATCCGTAATCAGATTCCCGTAAACATTATCCCCGACCGACTCTGCTGCCGCCCGCTTTGACATCGTATACGGATTCTCTGCCACCTTTGATTGATACGTGTATCCGTATTTCTTAAAATACGCTGAATCATACAGAGCCCTGTATTTCGGCATCGCGCTTGTCACGACATCGGACTTTCCCTTTCTCTTATTCAGATCAACGATTTTCAGTGACTTATACTTATAGTCAGCGTCCTTCTTCTTAAAGCGAACGTATCCGGCCCACCTGGCACCGGTCGCAGCAGAAACGATCCGGGTCCTGCCCGATTTCACAGGCTTTTTCAGTGTGACCGTACTGTTTCCGCTGATAATCAGATCGATCCCCTTTACGCTCTTAGCGAGAGACACATCCGCGCTTCTGGATTTATCCGCTGTATCGCCGAAATTCGTCAGGCATACGACAAGATCCGGTTTCACCTTATTCTTTTTAATCTGCTTCATAACG
>ONJN01000133.1 GCA_900318155.1 uncultured Eubacteriales bacterium | reverse complement strand
TGCATAATCCGTATTCTTTGCATAACGTGTATCCGTTTCTTGGACATTACCCGTAAATCCGTAGCCTTCATTCATCGCTTCCCCTGTGGAGAGCAGGAATATCCGGTCAACCGTCGCGTTTCCACCCGGAGTGTCATTGAGACCATTATCATTTGTCACCTTTGTTGCCGCGACCGCGGCTTTTTCCCCGCCGGAAAAAGCGTTTTTCATGAAGCTGTCATTGTTGTAATCGTAGGTGTTTCCTTCTGTGCCTCCGTTCGTTTTACCGCCGTTGAGCCATGCGCGCATTGTACATGTCTCCCAGGTCACAGATGTATATACTTCGTTATACTTCATGCAGTCCAGATTCTGATCAGAGAGCAGAAACAGCTTCCCGTCCGCGTTCTTCAGCACCCGCCATCTGACCGGCTCTATAAAGAAATTTGAATCCTTATTCTTAATATAATCTTTACCCTCTTTAAGACCCTGGACGTCAGGCGCCTCACTCTGCGGATAATTCCCGAAATACACACCGCCGTTCGGGCTTCCGCCCTGCCCGCCCGCGATGTCCGGCGCCGCGCCATCCGTAACAGGCCGGATGGCGGCAGGAGCGTCGGCAGCATATGCCTGCGCTCCCGTTGCCGGCACAAATCCGATAAGAGCAACCGCGGCAAGCAGCGCCGTCAGGATCTGTGCCATTCGTTTCCTCAGTCTCTGTTTCATTCTGTTCCTTCCTTTCACGTTCACCGTCTCCGCTTTGCAGAACTAAACGAGTGTTAATGTCAGGCCTTATGGCCCTGCCGGTCATTTGCCGGTCATTTAATTGCGGACTCATCCGCCTGATCGGCCAGTCCTTTGTCCGACAGGCAAAAGAAGGAATATTCCCCTCTCGCCAGAACTTTTCCGTCCTCACCCGTAATTTCGATCGAAGTCAGCGCCGTCGATTTTCCCCGGTGCGTAACCCGCGCGACGCAATGAACCGTTCCGTCTGACACATTGCCGAGATAAAAAACCGTACTGCTCGACGTGACATAAGTCCTTCCATCCGTATGAACAGCCGCGCCGGTCGCGTTATCCGCGATCGCGCACATCGCGCCGCCGTGCAGCATTCCATAGGGATTAAGGTGTTCAGGCCGAATCTCCATTGAAAGATCGGCATAATCCAGTTCGAGCTTTTCAATCACAATGTGGTTATACTCTTTATACGGATTAACTCTTTCCTTTTCAAGTTCCAGGATTCGCTCGGCCTTTAATTCGTTCATATATTCGCCCTTTCTGCATTTTTTTGTCCTTCGCCGCTGCCCTGTTCAAATATAACAGAAACTGCCCGGATCTTTGTTCCGGAAAACAGTTTCCGGAAAACCGGGATCATACAATACTCTGATGATTCACGATCAGATGTCCCGATAACAGATCATAAAATACCGTTTTTGCGATTCCCATATACACCTGGAGGAAAACAAGTGGTATATAACCGACCACATTAAGCAGAAACAAAAGCCCGCTCGTAAGCGAATGCGTCACGGTGTACGCAGAGATAAAACAAAGCGGAATCGCTGCCAGGATAATCCACCAGATAAAAGACAGTTCCAGCAGGAACAACTTCATTTTATTCCCATTCATCATGAACTTGCTTTCCTGAATACACTGCATCGGTCCCTTTGCCGGGTCATCAGCCATAATGTAAAACGCCTGACTGTACCGGTAGGCGGCGATGATCCCCGGAACAATGAGAAGCAGCAACTGTAGGAAAATCAAAGCGCCCATGACAATCATCAGCAGAAATGTTTTGGTATAGTATTCAAATCCGTTAAAAATGTAACCCGGATTGATATCTTTCCTTCTGAAAAATGCAATGAAAAAGCTGCAGAGGCCGAACATGAACGCGCCGGTCAGGAAAAACTGATATAAAGTCGACAAAGTGGAAACGTTCACGGTCTGGCCGGTAGACTCAATGTACTGCGTTGTCCGCCCGATCTTGACAAAGGATTCCATAAAAAGTGGTATAATTACCGACAACAAGAAATAAAGCGCTACGCCCAGCGTGACTTTTATCCAGTTTCCCGACAGTTCTTTTCTTGAAATTCCCCTGATTACGTGATTCTGTTCTGTGACAATGATATTCTTAGGCATGATCTCCACCATTCCTTTCGATGCGCCTTGAATCATTCCAATGTTATTAATATAATATTAATGAATATGCAATCATCTTTCAAGTATGTGAGGTTCTAAAAAATGCTGGATTTTTTAATTTTCACATCCCGGGTAGACGGAATCGATCAGCTTTCCATCCGCCGGGCCGACTACGATTATGTGATCTGTGCCGACGGAGGAGTAAAGCCGGCCGATGCTCTGGGCATAAAGCCGGATCTGATCATCGGCGATTTTGATTCGGCGGAGCAGCCGGACATGGAGAATCTGATCCGGCTTTCTGCTGAAAAAGATATGACAGACAGCGAGGCCGCGATCGATCTCGCGGTATCACGCGGCGCGGACAGCATTACCGTGGTCGGCGGTCTCGGCGGACGCTTTGACCACACCATGGGAAACCTCGGCATGCTGGCCAAATACACAGGCGTTATATCATCGATCCGTATCATCGACGGCTGGAACCGGATCTTTATTGCCGATCCCGGCACAGTCACGGTGCGGAAAGATGATTATAAGTACCTCGGTGCGGCGGCGTATGGAGAACAGGTCACCGGGCTGACGATGCGCGGCGTGGCTTACCCGCTGGATAATTACACGCTTACAAATAAAACCACTCGATGCGTA
>ONJN01000009.1 GCA_900318155.1 uncultured Eubacteriales bacterium | reverse complement strand
TCAGCCCTTGTTTATTCTGACGCGAGCAGTAAGATTGTCGAGGCACTGTCCGGTAAAAAAGATCTTGACCTGGAATATATCATCTCCATGGACAATGAGGAGGACACGGACGGTATTTTATCATTGAAGAAGATTATCCGTGAAGGAAGGGAACTGCTGGATAAAGGAAACACCGACTTTATCGGGCGGGAAATTGATCCCGATCAGATGTCGACACTGCTTTTTACATCAGGAACGACGGGACTGGCGAAAGGCGCCATGATATCACACCGCAACATCGCGTCGAACGTATATCAGATGTCTCAGTATTTCCGTATACCGGAGCCGGGCATCGTTTTGTCGGTTCTGCCGGTTCATCACGTCTATGAGATGACCTGTGACATCTGGACAACGTTTTATCAGGGAAAAACAATCGTGATCTGTGAAGGCATTCGTTATATTCAGAAAAACATGGTCGAGACAAAGGCAAACGTCATGCTCGGCGTGCCGCTCGTCTTTGAGAAAATGTATAAAGGAATGTGGAAGCAGGCCAGGCGCCGGGGCGAGGACGAGAAACTGAGAAGAGCGATCGATATGTCCAAACGCCTGAAACTGTACCGAAACAAAGCGCTCGTCAAGCGTATGTTCAAGGCGATTCACAGCTCGTTCGGCGGCAGTATGCAGTACTTTGTCATGGGCGGCGCGGCGGCGGATCCTTTTGTCATTGAAGAATTCGAGGCTATGGGTCTGCCCATGGTGCAGGGGTACGGCATGACGGAGTGTTCCCCGATCATCGCGCTGAATCACGACCGTCACCGGTCGACAAAGGCGGTTGGCGTTCCGCTTCCGGACACGCAGGTCCGGATCATTGATAAAGATGAGGACGGCGTTGGCGAAATCATTGTCAAAAGTCCTTCGGTCATGCTCGGTTATTATGATAATGAAGAGGCGACGGAGGAAGCTCTGCAGGACGGATGGCTCCATACCGGCGACCTTGGTTACATGAACGAGAACGACGAGCTTTTCATCACCGGCCGGAGCAAGACCGTCATCGTAACGAAGGGCGGCAAGAACATTTTCCCTGAAGAGGTTGAAAATGTCCTGCTGCAGGATGAGCTGATCAAGGAAGTCATTGTACACGGTGTCAAAGATGAACGCGTCGGAAATGTCATGATCACGGCTGATATCT
Organism: uncultured Eubacteriales bacterium; assembly: GCA_900318155.1. Taxonomy (GTDB): domain Bacteria; phylum Bacillota; class Clostridia; order Peptostreptococcales; family Anaerovoracaceae; genus Aminicella. The sequence goes on along the minus strand of ONJN01000009.1, from coordinate 6,849 downwards.
TCCCGAACATACCGCTGCTGACCGAGCAGCACGGTGAAATGTCAAAGAGTGACATGTACCATTTCTTTAAAGAACTCGTGGATAAGATCAATGAAACGATGCCGCCGTACAAACAGGTCAAGCGTGTGAACATCCGCGATAAAGAGTTCATCAAAACGACGACTGGAAAAATCAAGCGCTATGGCAATAAACTGAGCGGCGCGGAGGTCGCGGGCGCAGAATCCGGCAAAGTTGAATTCAGAGATTTGAAGAGACTGGAAATGAAGAGGGCAAAGAATTTTGTCAAGGAAATCGTGGAATCAAAGGATCCTTTTGTTATTCACAAGGAAATACGGCCGGTTACAGACGTAAAAGATATGTTGAATTCCAGCCGGGAAGCCTATGAGAATAATACAGCTTTTCTTCAGACCTTTGACCGGGACGAGGGATGGCGGAGAGTGACCTATAAAGAGATGATGGCCGACATGGAAGGCTTCGGCTCTGCTCTGATCAACCGCGGACTGGATGGAAAGCGGATCGCGCTTACCGGTTGCAACAATTACCAGTGGCAGATCTCATTTCTGGCCGTGATGACCGGCGTCGGTGTCGTGGTGCCGCTTGACTGTGAACTGGATGAAGCGGAAATGGAGCGTCAGCTGGCGAACGCCGGTGCTGAGGCTGTGATCTTTGATGAAAATGACAAAGATCTTTTCCTTCGGATCAGGGAAAAAGGAAAAACTTCACTAGAAACGTTGATCGCGTTTGGTCATGAAGACGAAGTGCGCGAAATGGCGGATCTGTCTGAGATTGAACCGGAACCGGGCATTCTTTCCTGGCGTGCGCTGGTCGCGGAAGGAAAGGAACAGGTATCCACGGGTGACCGTCAGTATATCGATGCGGAAGTCGCCAGCAAAGATCTGGCTGCAATCGTTTACACGTCTGGTGCTGCGGGCCATGCAAAGGCCGCTCGCATCACGCACCAGAATCTGGTCTCTAATCTGATGGCAACGGCGTCCATGGTTAGCTTTAATGAGAATGATACAGTATTTTCTGTGATTCCGGCGCATAATATCTATCAGTCCGGATGCGGAGTTCTCCTGCCGCTCTATCAGGGTTCGGCAATCGCAAACGCCGGCGGAACATCTGAAACACTGCTCGATGATCTGAATGGAATCAAGCCGACCGTTCTTCTCGCGGAACCGGTGATGATGCAGGGCCTTTATGATGAGATTACAGAAGAAATCAGAAACAGTCGGCGCGGACTGGTATTTGAGAACCTTCGTTCCGTCAACCGCCTGTCGACGAAAATCGGTCTCAACGTCATGGGTATGTATAAAGGTTTTGTGCAGGGACGTCTCGGCGGCCGCTGCCGCATGATCATTTCCGGCGGCTCCAAGCTCGAACCGGAACTTCAGGGATTTTTCAGTGCAATGAACGTCAAAACTGTCGAAGCATATGGTATGACAGAATGCGCGTCAGTAGCGGCAATCAACCCGGATGACATGACTATGATCAAAGCGGATTCTGCCGGGCACGTGATCCCGGGTCTGCGTTATAAAGTTGTCAACCGCGACAGGAACGGCATTGGCGAGATCCTTTTTAAGGGGCCGACGGTTACCGACGGATATCTCAACGACGACAGGGAAACCGAGTCCGCTTTTAAGGACGGATGGTTCAGTACCGGCGACATTGGCTACGTTGATGATGATAATTTTGTACACCTGACCGGTCGTATCCGGTCATAGAAGGAGAAATGCGATGATTGAACAGCTTTATCCGAGACTGGAGATTAATGCCGCACATCTGAAAGAGAATATCGAAACGGTTGTCAGAAAATGCGCTGCCCGTGGTGTCAGCGTCACTGGTGTCGTCAAAGGAATGACCGGCGACATCGAATGCTGCAGACTGTATGTGGATTCCGGCTGTACGATGATCGGCACTTCGCGCCTCGATCAGCTTGAAGCGATTCGTGAGGATGGAATCGATCTTCCGACGATGCTGATCCGGATCCCGATGCTGAGTCACGCGGACGAGGTGGTCCGGCTGGCGGATTATTCTCTGAACAGCGAGGTTCGTGTTCTGGAGGCGCTGAACAAGGCGGCGCTCAGGCGGGGGAAGAGTCACAAGGTTATTCTGATGAGCGATCTCGGAGATCTGCGTGAGGGCTTTTGGGATAAAGAGGAACTGGTCCGCGTGGCAGTCTGCGTGGAAAGAGAGATGCCGGGTCTGGAACTTGCCGGTGTCGGTACGAATCTGGGCTGCTACGGGTCGATTCAGGCGACGCCCGACAAGCTCGCGGAGCTTGTCGCGACCGCGGAAGCGGTCGAGGAAATGATCGGACGGCGGCTGGAGATCATTTCCGGCGGCGCCACGTCAACATACCTGCGCATCCTGGACGGCAATATTTCGGAGCGTATCAATCACCTGCGTATCGGCGAACTGATTCTAAACGCCCGTGACCTGGAGTTCTTTTATGGAGCCGATCTGAGCGATATGCACAAGGATGTGTTCACATTAAAAGCAGAGATCATAGAGGTTAAAGACAAGCCGACTTACCCACAGGGTGAAATTGGCGTCGATGCTTTCGGGCGTACACAGGAGTATACGGATCGAGGTATCCGAAGACGGGCGATCGCCGCGATCGGCAAAGTCGATTATTCGGATTTTGACGATCTGTTTCCAAAGGACAAAGGCATAGAGATTATCGGTGCCTCCAGTGATCACACGATTCTGGATATCGAAGATGCGGAGCGCGAAATCCGGGTCGGTGATATTCTGGACTTCGGGATTGATTACGCTTCGCTGGTTTTTCTGTCAAACTGCAGAGACGTGCGGCATGTAATCGTTTAGGTGTGCGCTATACAAAAGTCTCTGCGATCAGCACCATGACACAGCACGCGATCGCGACACGGTACAGGCTGGCGCCGAACCAGGCCGCGATGATGCCGGCGGCAAGCGCGGCGGCTCCGGCGATCGGTGACTGTGTGGCGTTTATGATCGCCGGAAACGTCATGACGGCCAGCGTTACATAAGGTACATAATATAAGAAGGAATTGAAAAATCTGTTTTCAATCGGTTTGCGGATCAGCGTCAGAGGGAGAACGCGGCAGAGACAGGTCGCCAGCGCCATGACGATGATATAGATGTAAGCATTGTGAGTCATGACCGGCCTCCTTCCTCCGAAGCGTCTGCGGCTGCTTCAGGATGTACCGGGCGAATCAGAGCCGCGAGCGATGAGATGACAACGGTCAGCAGGATTGTTTTATTCCCCGGGGAGAGGTCTTTGATCCCGGGAACGCATGACGCGATGTAGCTGGCGGCGAAACTGACGATGACCACGACGCAGACGGCTTTGTCTTTACGCGAAGGCGGAATAATCACAGCGAGAAACATTCCGTACAAAGCAACGCTGAGGGCGCTGACAATACGAAGCGGAAGCAGGTTGCCCATGGCAATGCCGAGCGCAGTGCCGGAGGACCACATCGGAGCAGCGACGATCAGCGCGCCGAATGGGTAGAAGGGGTTGACTATCCCGGGCCGGGCGATCGTTATGCCGAAGATTTCATCGGTGATGGAAATGCCGGCAACAAGTCGGCCGCGCAGCGTCGTATTCGGTGAAAGACGCTGATTCAGCGCAAACCCCATCAGCAGGTAGCGCGCGTTGGTGATGATCGTCATGATGGCGAGCTGGATCAGGGTCGCGTCGGCTGCGTAAAGAGTATATCCGATGTATTGTCCGGCGGACGCGTAACAGGTAATACTGGACAGAAAACCCTGAAAAGCATTGAAGCCGCTGTTGCGCGCGGTGATGCCCAGTGAAAATGCTACGGCAAAATAACCAAGGCCGATGGGGATGCCGTCCCGCATGCCTTTTGTCAGAATCGATCGGTTGTTTTCTATCATTGGACCCTCCTGTTTTGTTTCTGTCAGAAAATCTCAGTATCACTTATCATAACATAAATAAGAGCAGGAATTTTTTGTCTGTAAAATTTTCTTGATTTAATTCCGTATAAATTGGCCTGTTATTACGTCGGCCGTTTAAGATATCTTTTTTTCGGAGACAATCGGGTCCCGGTCCAGGCGAAGTGGAACATTCTGGATCTTGTGGAAACGGGCTGCGTATCGTAAAAAGGCGGGAATCATTGACAAGCCGCGGCCGGTAAAGTATAATATGACAGACAAACGGCTATTTGTCGGACGGTTCAGAGTCGGCGGCAGAATAGTTGTTTGTTTTATGATGAGTTAAACGGCGACACGTGTCTGAGCGGAAACTGCCGTTATTATAACTGCCGGGATGAAGCAGGTGAAAGGAGTTCATGTAGTTATGCCGGATGAAATATTGATGACACAGGAAGGGTATGACAATCTGGTTGCGGAAAGAGAATATCTCGTAACAGTCAGAAGAAAAGAAGTTTCTGAACATCTGAAAGATGCCAGATCTTATGGAGATCTTTCTGAGAATGCAGAATATGATGCTGCGAAAAATGAGAATGCTGAAGTGGAAGCGCGGATCAGGAAGATTGAGAATGTGATCCAGAACGCAAGAATCATCAAAGAAGAAGAAATCACCGGCGATACGGTGAACGTTGGACTCACTGTTGATGTGAAGGATGAAGATACCGGGGAACTTATGAGGTTTGTCATTGTGGGTTCCACAGAAGTGGATCCTTTTGCGGAACCGGCAAAGATTTCAAATGATTCGCAGATCGGACGTTCTCTGCTCGGAAAGCGTGTTGGTGAGCTTGTTGAAATTGTAGTCCCTGACGGAGTGCTTCATTATAGAATAGAAAAAATCAGCAAGTAATTGATGTCTGAAACTGAAAAGATTGGAGAAAAAAATGAGTACAGATAACAGTAATCGGAACACCGGTGTTACCTTTGAAACAGAACAGGAAATGTATGCGGAAAGTCTCACCGAACAGCGTCAGATCAGACGTGAAAAGCTGAAGGAACTTCAGGATGCGGGCAGAAACCCTTATCTGCAGGAAACGTGGGATGTTACTGCGCACAGTAAGGACATCAGGGATAATTTTGTCGCGATGGAAGGCGAAGAAGTTTCCGTTGCCGGCAGAATCATGAGCAAGCGTGTCATGGGAAAAGCTTCTTTCTTTGACCTTCAGGACAAGCAGGGACGTATTCAGTGTTACGTAAGAAGGGATGATATTGGCGCGGATGAGTACGCATGGTTCAAGAAATATGATATCGGTGATATCGTAGGCATTAAAGGAACTGTTTTTAAGACAAAGACCGACGAGGTCAGTGTTCACGTTGAGGAGCTGGTACTTCTGACAAAGTCGATCCAGGTGCTTCCGGATAAATGGAACGGAATCAAGGACATGGATCTTCGTTACAGACAGCGTTACGTAGACCTGATCATGAACGAGAATGTTCGGGAAACATTTATTAAGAGAGCGAAAATCGAGAATATTTTCCGTCAGGTTCTTGAAGAGGACTATGGATTTCTGGAAGTTACAACGCCGACGTTACAAACGATTGCAGGTGGTGGAAATGCCCGTCCGTTCATCACGCATCATAATTCACTGAATCTTGATATGTATCTTCGTATCGCGACGGAGCTTTATCTGAAGAGATGCATCGTCGGTGGACTGGATCGTGTTTACGAGATCGGCAAGGTATTCCGAAACGAGGGAATGGATCAGCGTCATAATCCGGAGTTCACTTCCATGGAATGCTACATGGCCTTCGGCAATATGGAAGACATGATGGAGATCACGGAACAAATCGTTTATAAGGCGCAGATGGAAGTAAACGGTACGCCGATCATTACATATGACGGCAGAGAATACGATGTGACGCCTCCTTGGAGCCGCATTGATATGACTGACGGCGTCAAGCAGATCACCGGTATTGATTTTAACAAGATTGATTCCGATGAGGACGCGCGCGCCGCTGCCATTAAGTACGGAATGGCGGAAGAGGATGTTCAACACTGGACTCGCGGCAGGATCATTGCTGAGATGTTTGAAGAGTATTGTGAGGACGCGCCGGGACTGCTGGACGGACCGATCTTCCTGACTGGGCATCCTGTAGAAGTTTCACCGCTGGCTAAGCGTGATCCTGATGATCCGCGTATTACGAGACGTTTTGAGGCATACATCAATCGGTGGGAAATCGCTAACGCGTTCTCGGAGCTGAACGATCCGATCGATCAGTACGAGCGTTTTGCTGAACAGCAGAGAGAACTTGATCTGGGTCTTGACGATGAGGCGCATCCGATGGATCTCGATTTCGTCAATGCACTGGAAGTCGGACTTCCTCCGACCGGCGGGCTTGGAATCGGAGTTGACCGTGTTATCATTCTGATCACCGGTGAGCCTTCAATCAGAGACGTCATCCTGTTCCCAACAATGAAGCCGCTTGATATGCCGGCCGCCAAAGAGCACAAGGAGATCGACTTTGCAAAGGTTAAGATCGAACCGCTCTTTGAGGATGTGGTAGACTTTGATACTTTCAGTCAGTCTGATTTCCGTGCGGTCAAGATTCTTGATTGTACTGCAGTTCCGAAGAGTAAAAAGCTTCTGCAGTTCACGGTAAATGATGGAAGCGGCAAGGAACGTACAATTCTGAGTGGTATTCATACATGGTATGAACCGGAAGAACTGGTTGGAAAGACAGCCCTTGCCATCACAAACCTGCCGCCGCGTGAAATGATGGGTATCGAGTCCTGCGGAATGCTTTGTTCTGTAGTCTATGACTATGAGGGTGAAGAGATGCTGAATTTCCTTATCCTGGACGATAAGATTCCGGCAGGCGCCAAGCTTTATTAAAACAGAGTTTTTACATGTGTTTTGAAAGCCTGTGAAGGTTTATAAAAAAGAATAAATGAAGAAAAGGCTCGAACAGCTGATT
>ONJN01000130.1 GCA_900318155.1 uncultured Eubacteriales bacterium | reverse complement strand
CCGAATACAGAACGCTGCCTCCCCATTCTGATGGATTGGGACGGAGAGGGAATAGCAAAAGTCCCCATTATTCGCATCAAATACATTCAGCGAACAGTTATACTCGCTGAACGTATATAGACGCTGACCGGCAAGCGCCAGGCTGATTTTCCCCTGCAGTGGGGACGGAGCTTCCTGCTTTATTGTATAGTCCGCGTTTTTTGTTCCGGTCTGTGCAGATATATCAAACAAGACCATCCCTGCAAGCATAAGGATAATACCGATGCCCAGAAGAACCTTCTGCCACCACTTATAACCATTTTTATCCTCATGTTCAGCCATGTCAATCTCCAAGCGTTTTTATTCAACACTTCGTTTATGAGCCGGTTTCCGTACAGACAGGGGGCATTGTCTTATCAACCAGGAGACAGCGAACCGTCCCCTGTTTTACTCAGCTATTCCCCAATTTCGGGCTTGGGCAGGAGAGCTCCATCCGGCCAGCTGGTTTTCCCTGCCCAAGAAGAAGCTAATTCCAACAAATAGCTCTCGTTTTTATAAAAGCTGAATTGATAGAATTTGTTCCACGGTCTCTCTTCGTAGTCATATCCTTTTGTGTTAACATTTCCCAGATATACTAAACGCTTTTTCGGATAATAATCTCTCTTATCAGACAAATAGAACAGCCCAACGATTTCCTTTTCTTTAGAAAACTCATAATACTTATCTTTATCCGTAAACCACCTTGAAAATGTTTCGTATGGACAGTTGGGTAAGATCGTGAGATTTTTTATGCATTCCTTGTCAGGTATTTCGTCAAAAATCTCGTTATAAAACTCAATTGCAGAAGACAAACCGCCGTCATTCTTATTGCCAATTTTCCGAAAAAGCATATACTTTCCCGTCTTAGCTTCTCCCTGTTTAAGCTCAGATACCCTGTATGCATATACATCGCCAACATTCCAGGGATTATGGATATCAATCCGGTATTTCAGATAATCCTTTCGGCTTGGTTGCGGTAAAGACAGCTTTTTTTCAAGTTTTTCTAAGGTTTTGATCCATTTCTTTTCTAACATGCCGGAAAACAGCGTTTTCCCTCCTTCGTTTTGAATATAGCTGATAGCTTTATGCTTTACAGCGTCATTTAAGCGTCCCGTTCTCCACATACTTTCAGCAAGTGCATACCAGATCAGCGGAGCTTCATCTTGATCATGAAGCGCCTCATCAAACTGCTCTATCAGCATTGAATATGCCTCTTCATCACTTGCCCCATCCTGCAGGTATTGCGTATAGCTGTCCCTTACATCGCAGGTGGTGTCGTTTGAGTATAAACCGGTTCCCCAAAAGCCCATGAATTGCCTCCTCATTCAGGATAATTATTCCATTAATTGATCATAGAGGGCTGTCTGCATCAGGCCTTTCTCAGTCCGTTAAATTAAATATCGCTCTCCTTAGTTCTTCTTCGGTAAACAGTTCATCACAAGAAAACTGTTGCCAAACGGAACTGACTTGATAACGCGGCTCTTGATCCGAAACAATCTGAAAATACAACAACGGGTTTTCCTCTGTTTCAATGCTGCAAAAGCTAAATTCATCTCCCGCTTTCCATTTTCTTACTTGCCATAAAAACTCAAGTATCGGAAAATTCTCATCTCCAAAAAACAGTTTTCCATTAATGGTGATCCGGAAAGGGACCTCATATCTAAGCAAATCCGAATAACGCCTCGGAAGCCGTTTTATCTTTTTTTCTGATGCACAATCAAAGCATATCATAATCATTTCCTGCGCTTATCATTCAGTTACGGCCAGGGGACGGTTCTCTGGCTTTTTCTTTCTCTTCCACCAAGATAAAGAACCGTCCCCCTGTCTTACCCCTGTCTTACCCCTGTCTTACTCTGTTTATCACTTATTCATTCTCAGTTCCATCATACGGATTGTTGTAAGAAACCATTTTATACTTTTCGGATTCCTTGTTTTTCAAATGTTTCCGATAGTTTGAATCATTGCTGAGCAAGACCATTGATCCGATTATTGCTATCGATAAACCCCCCATATCCCGCGCCCATTCATCGGCGATTTCCTCCGGAAGAAGATGTTTCATATGATCATACGCATAAAACATATTTCCAACAAGCAGGAGTTCAATAACACCAAAACATATACTCGCCTTACGTGAACTGTATCTCATATCGTAAATGACTCTGTTCGTTTCGCCGATCGGAAAGAGATATATAATCCCAACTAGTATCAAAGCCGCAAAAAGACATTCTACAGATGAAACAATAACACGGCAAATATTCAGACCGCAAAAATCAGAAGGATTGCAATATCCCCATACGATCATTACGATACTCAGCAAAATAATCGGATATGCCAGAATACGGAGAAGTAATGAAAGCGTTTTCATTCTATTTCAGCCCCTTCCATATGCTATGATCTGATCGGGGTCATTCTCGGATTATCCCCTCCTGTTATTTACGAATTATTGTAATTCATTGATTTCAGTAAGTCTTTCTCGTGTTGTTT
>ONJN01000124.1 GCA_900318155.1 uncultured Eubacteriales bacterium | reverse complement strand
GTCCTGACTGCTCTTGTAGAAAATCTGATACGGAAACTCAAGCAGATTGTTTTTTGGATTGTCTGTGCCGGAAAGCTTTTTGCTGAGCTCCACGGTTCCCGGCTTGACAGCGGCAAGATTGAATCGCATATGAAGGTTGGACGACCCGGCGCCTCGTTCCATGTAGAATACTTTCATCGTGTGATTCGTGTAATCTTTGAACGTATAGACCCGTTCACCATCGACTGTTTTCTCTTCAAACAGTTCATCCAGTTTCGCGCTGATCTCCGCCTCCGACATTCCTCTCGTCTGGTAATTACTCCGGAAAGTCTCATAGAGTGTCGAGTTTCCGTTGGAGCTGGTGATTTTTCCTGTTCTGAAATTGATGGTCCCGACCTGAGCTGAATGAACACCGCCCAGATCCAGTACCAGTTCATTATCGACATAGAGCCAGAAGTCATCATCGCCTGAAAACTCAAAGATGATATCATGTCCCCACGCGTCCAGCCCGCTGGCAGTCTGCGTAAAGGAAGCCGACATCTCCATACCGAAGAAGTAGTCGACCTGACCGGCAATCTTGTTGTTGCCGACATCATACATGACTTCGCCTTTTCTTGGATCTGCGTCAGGGAGTTCATGGCCGTATACATCGGTCTGATTCCTGATCAGTTCTCCTTGATTGTCATACGCGTATCGTCCTCCCGCTATGTCATTATAGGGCATGAATTGTCCGTGTTCTCTTGTATTTTTATGCTCGTTGCTGCCGGTGATGGCGCCGAGCTGATCATAGACCGTAAATGTTCCGTCATCGTTCAGATGCGCAAAGTTCTGCGTACTGTCGTATTCAAAATATCCGCTTTCATTGTATATGCTGCTGAGGAACAAATGATTGGCCGTTTTCATCGGTGTGGTTGTCGTATTCTGATAGAGTCCTGACAAAGAAGTTCCTTCATGTCCTGTTTTTGCTGTCGAGACAGGGTAGCCGTCGTCTTTCAGATCAGTGGAAAGCAGCCCTTTTCCGGTACCGGTGTTAATGACGCCGTTGTCACCCCCGAAAAAAGCAGTCTGTCCTGAATCACGTCCGCCCACGATCGGATTGTTGTAATCGATCATCTTCATGCTGATCCCGTACTGATCATTATCAACCGTCTTCGCCTCTGTAGTCTCATCTCCCGGGTCTACGGGATGCACGACAGCGAAATAGAAATCTTCCGCTTCTGACAAAGGACAGACGGTGATGTGTCCGTTTTCGGTTTTGAGTCCTGAATAGGAATAGTCATCGTCATCCCAGGCGATGATTGTCGTGTAGTTTGAACCGAACCTTCTTCCGTTAAGGTTGATACCGATGGTGCTGTCGGACATGATCTGATCCCGGGATATCTGAGGAGCAATATAATTACCGTACTGGACATTTTGTAATTCATAGTAATAGTTTGGGTTGCCGTCGCTGTTATGATACTCTGTGAACCCCCACAAAGCCGTATTTACTTTGCTTCCGGTCCATTCGATCCCGTCTCCCGTGTCATAACACGGAATCAGCGAACCATTGTGATCCACCGCGAAGAATTCATACCGCTTGGTCGTATCATTCCAGATACGTGTATAAATGATGACCTGCTGTCCGTCATACACATTTTCTGTGTCCGATACGCTGACTTTTTTAGCCGTGTACAATGTGAAATCGTCATCCTCCAGTACTGACTTTTCCACGAGATTCATCCAGGTCACGTTTGCGCTCCCGGTGCCGCTGTCAAATCCGTTTGCCTCGCTGCCAGGCAGGCGGAGGGAGTATCCGTTTACCGTAAAATGCCACTTCCCGCTGTTAGCGCCTGTTCCCGGCGTGGCTGTGATCACAGAATGGACGGAGTCCGGTTCATCCTGCAAAACAACACTGCCGTTGCCGATGGTCAGGTATTTCTTTGTACCTTCGACCATTGTAGTGATATAGTACTTGTTTTCCTCTATGGATTCAAAAGTCCATTCCCGGATATCGCTGTTTTTAGCCACCAGAAGAATCCCGTCATTGTCCAGTACATCCGGCTTCATGATCAGTTTCTTCCCGACCAGATAATGCTTGTTTCCTGAGACTCTTTCCTGTTCTGTCAGCGCCGCCGCGGTCGAGCTGTTGTCATGATAGGCGATACCGTAGGTCTTGCCGTTCAGCTTGTAGACATCGTCAGGAACCGCTGTGGAAGAAGCGTATGTGATTGTGATCTGGCTGTTTGCCGCGTTATTATTATCTGTCCATAAGCGGATGCCTCCTCCGCTGCCGGAGTGCTGAAGCCATTTATTTTCAGTGGTACTGGTTTTTTTGAAATAAAATTTGCTGTCCGCGGGCCGGCTCAGTGTGAAGGCTGTTCCGGAATTTTCCGAAAGGCCCATCAGGTTTCCATTGGTATTTCGCATATACATTTTTACATCATCGATTTTGGTGTAAATGTAATATGTATTGTCAGATCCATTGACCTTTTCAAAATACCAGCGGCTCGCATCAGCGATATTCCCTTTTTCTACGAATGCGCCGTTATTGTTCAGTACATTTGTGAAATAATGGCTGCCGTTGTAAGACAGGTAGAATCCTTTGGAATCGTCAAAGTTTTCGGCCAGTTCATTCAGGTTATGAACAGTCTGGATCTCACCAGGCTCAACAGGTTCGGGCGCGTCCACGATCGCGTATACGGAGAAACCGGCCGCTTCAAAAGAAAGGGTCACGTTTCCTTTTGCCGAATCTGTACCCGCGATCCTGACGTTTTCCATCACATCCCCGGACTTGCTGCCATCCGCGAAATGAACGACCTTTGTATCGCTGTCCGCATTCGGATCCTGAAGCTTTATTTTTACATCGACCGGCGCGTCGATTTCTGTCTTTTTGCCGTTTTTATCAACGATTTTGATATCGAACAGTCTGACCGAGGACGCCGTTCCGTCTTTCAGCCCCAGCGCGCCTTCCGCTTTTGAAGCATATTCATCGAAACGCCTGCCGTCCTCTTTAATCTCGGAAACTTCCAGCTCTGCGCCCGCGGGCACACCGGCTTCCTCACCGTACGTTACAGAAACTTTATAATTCTGTCCGTCTGCTGTCAGGGTCCTGTTTTCCGCGTCTTCCTGTGTTCCGGTATTTTCATTATTATCATTTGATGGGACGTCTGATTCGTTTTTCTGTGTTTCTGCTGATCTCACAGCTTTTGAATCATCGTTTTTTTCAGACGTTAAAGCTTCATACTTCTGCGAAGGCTGTGCCGTCTTTTCCGCGTATTTGTCTTCACCGGCGGAATCTTTGTCTGATGAGCGGCCGGAGGCATCGATACTCGCCGGAGTATCTGTTTCCGCCGGGTCATCGGCATCGCGGCCGGCCTGATCCGTCTTCGATTGCTTTACATTATCCTTTAAAGGATCTTTCTTTGAAAGGTCTTTATTCTGCTCTGATTTTACAGGATTCCGCGCGGTGTTGTTTTCGGATGCACCGGACACAAAAGAAGTCGCCGGCAGCATTGATACTGCCGTCATGACACATAAGATGACGATCGCCGCGCGTTTTTTCAGTTTATTATATTTAAGCCCGTTCATTATGGCATCTCCTGTTGTCGGTTCTTTCCCGTGTGTTTCTTTCTTGATTCGTTGGTTTCGGTTTTATTTATGTCGAAGGCATAATAAAAACCTAACAATATATATGATTCTATCACATTTTTATCACAATGTAACCAATATTTGCTGATGTTCAGGAATTAGATATATTTATCCGAGTTCTTCTGTAACGACGGTGATTTTACGTGGTTTCCCGGACGAAAAAATTCAGTGCAAAATCAAATAAATCTAAATTTTGTGAGTAGTAATTATCATACTGGATATATTATAATAGTGTTTAGTTTTATTTTGTGAATGAAATCTTGTACAGCATCGAGACGTAGTTAATTATTTGCAGAAAGGATTTAATATAATGAAAATTGCAGTATCATACGATCAGGGAAAGGTGTTTCAGCATTTTGGCCATTCTGAAGAGTTTAAGATTTATGAGGTTCAGGACGGAAAAATTGTCGGAAGCGAGATAGTCAAAGCCGAAGGATCCGGACACAACGCGATGGCCGATTTTCTTAAAAACAGCCAGATCGACGTGGTTCTCTGCGGCGGCCTCGGCGGCGGCGCGGAGAGTGCTCTTACGGAAGCCGGAATCGTAAGCTGCTCCGGTGTTGAAGGCGATGCGGATCAGGCGGTCGCGGATTATCTGGCCGGGAAGCTGGAATCTGCCGGCGTTAATTGCGATCATCACGGTCATGACGATGAAGGCAGCTGCGGCGGATGCGCGTCGGATGAAGGCTGCGGCGGCTGTGGCGGCTGCGGTTCGCAGGAACCGGCGATTCTTTATGATGGTCCGAACGCGGGCAGGAAAGTGAAGACTCATTATACAGGTACGATGAACAACGGAAGAATCTTTGATTCGTCGTACGACCGGGGAGAACCGCTTGAATTTATCGCGGGTGTGGGTATGATGATTCCGGGATTTGATAAAGCCGTTGTTAATATGAAGCCAGGTGATGTTGTGGACATTCATCTGACTCCGGATGAAGCGTACGGCGATCGCGACCCGAAACTGGTTCTGAACGTGCCGCATTCACAGATGCGCGGCACGGAATCACTGAAGGTCGGGGATCAGGTTTACCTGCAGAATCATTACGGACGGCAGTTCCCGGTTCTGGTCATTGCGAATGATGAGGAGACGATTACCTTTGACGCCAATCATGAGCTGGCCGGGCAGGAACTCAATTTCAAGATCGAACTGCTTTCAGTAGAATAATCTTTGCCGGCTGGAGGCTGTAATGAGGCTGACGTCGCAGTGAAGCGCGTGTGAGTTGTTGACAAACAGCTGAACAGCCTATATAATCTATATGTTAATTGGGAGCGGCCCCTGGTTTAACGGGCCGCATACTTTCTTACAAGGAGACATACAATGAAAAGTATACTGATCACAGGCGGACCGACGAACGAATACATCGATGAGGTTATGAAAATCACCAACATGTCGACGGGAAGCCTTTCTTTAAGCCTTGCCAAACTCTTCCTTTCGGCAGGATATTTTGTGACGGCGGTTTTTAATCACAGCGTTGACATTGAAAAGATCGAGATCCTGATGGATGAAAAGGGCATCGACAAAGGGAATTTTGAGCATATTGGTATTGAAACGACCGAAGACATGATGAATGCCATTGATGCCTGTAAAGATAAAAGACATTATGACGCGATCATACACGCGTCCGCGGTAGGCGACTACAAGGGAGAGTTCTCATTCCTGCTTGAGGATCTGGCGGAAGAGCTTTTTGCCATAAAAGATGAGGCGAAATCAGCGGAAGATTTCCTGAAGGTCATGGAGAATCCGAAATGCAGGCTGAATGACGATACCAAGATCTCAAGCTATCAGAAGAACCTGACAACAAAGCTTACTCTGACGCCGAAGATCATCGGAAACCTCAGAGACTGGTACCCTGATACGCTGCTTATCGGCTGCAAACTTCTGGAAGACGTACCGAAAGAGGAACTCTATGATGTGGCACAGCACCTGGCTGAGAAAAACAGAATGGACTATATCATGGCTAACGACCTCGCGGATCTGAGAACCGGACAGATGACGAGACACCTCGTCACAAAAGATGGTTTTACAGGTGTTGAGCTGGCAGACCCGGAAGATATTTTCAGATTTGTTGACGGGAAACTCCAGTAAATCCGGAAACTGTTTTAAACGGAGCCCTGCTGTAGATTCTGACAATTCAAAGCGTTTCGGCTTTAAAAATGTTTTGACATAGTGTATAATGAATTTAAGTATGTTGGAATATTCGAACGAATTTTTGGAAGGAGAATAAAATGGATTTAAAAGGTCTGAAAAAGAAAGCCAAGGGTGTACTCGACAAGACAGATATCGATGAAAAGATTATTGAGAAGGCGAAAGGCGTTCTGGATAAGGTAGATGACCTTGATAAAGACAAGGCAAAGGATAAAGCCAAGGCGAAGGCTAAAGAAGCTAAGCCAAAAGTAGATGCCGCAAAGGATAAAGCGAAAGACGCGGCAAAAGACGCCAAAGATAAAGTAGATGCTGCTAAGGATAAAGCCGATGCTGCCAAGGACACTGCGGCTGACGCGGCAAAGGATGCAGTGAAAAAGTAAGTTTCATAAGAATTGTAATAAAGGGC